>JBBAVQ010000231.1:0-5144 GCA_040397625.1 Pirellulales bacterium
ACGCGATTGGGCTTCCTGAAGCCATCACAGCAAGGCCCCACGCCTCACGGCGTTGGGCTTTCTGAAGACACCACTGCGGTGCCTCGAGGAGTTGGGCTTCCTGAAGACATCCCAATGGCGAGCGAGTGGTTGCCCGCCTGCGCATCCTCGATCTACCGCGTCACCAGTGAAGATCAGTCGCCAGGGCGTCGAGCCGGGCGGCGATGCGGGCGGGAGACGTCAAGAGTCGCATGCCGTTCACGGACGACGGGTCTCGCTCCAGGCAGACGACGTGACGAAACGGCAGCCCCTGCCGGGCCGCCTGCAACGCCACGTTCGGATTGCTGTGAGTCGGGGACGGGCCGAGGGCGATCAACCGACGCTGGCCGAAAGACTCTCCGAAAGCCATCAGCAGGTGCAGCGCGCTGCCGAGACCACCGGCAACCGTACGGGCGGCTGCGAGCCGCAGGAGTTGTTCCCCAAGCGACAGCTGCTCGGGATAGACGACCCGCCATCCCGACTCTGCCAAGGCCCGCTCCAGATGCTCCTCTGCCTGGATGTGCCTCGCTTCTGGCGACAGCCGCGACCTCGACAGGTAGAGCTTTTCGCCGCGATCTGATTCGGCAAGAGCTGCCAGTTCCGCATCCACACCGTAGAGCATCGACAGCAGTCGGCGGACGCGGCCGAAATGCCGACGGGCGAGCCCGTGACGGTTCATCATCGATGGCCGGGGAATGAGGGCTTGCTGAACCCGCACGGGCTGCACGAGCGATGCGGTGCTGCACACCCGCTTCGCCGGCAACCGCAAGAGCTTGGCCAGCGCCGGGCATGACGAGGCCGCGCGGACGGGCACCACGAGCACGGATCCCGCGCCCCCGACGCCGTCGAGGCCGGCGGGATGATCGAGGATTGCCCCGAGATTACCGGTGAACTCGGTGAGCAGATGACCGAAGTGGGTCATTCCGGCGTGCGGCACGTAGACGATTTTCTCCAGGCCATGCCCGGCAGCGGCCTCCAGCGTCGCTGCATCGACGGGTTCGGGGCGACCATGCGGAAAATGGCCGAGGTCGAAGCCGCGCCGCAGAAAACTCTCGACGATCGGCTCGCCGTTGGCGTCGTAGAGCCCGTTCAACCCAGGTCGCAGCCAGACGTTTCGCCGAACGATCTCGCCGTCGGGCAGCTCGGGGATCGGAGGAAGCTGGTAGTCGGCCAGTTCCAGCACGACAGGCTCATCGAAACCGTGCGGCGTGAGCATCTGTCAGATTCTCGTGATCATGCATCGCGAGCCGGACGAGCCTCGAAAACCACGGTAATCGCACCGAGGATGGAGGAGCACGGCCCCGCAGCGCGGCTAGTAGTATTTCGTCTTCGCGATCAGGCAGGCGTCGTTCACGACCGTGACGCTCTCGATGTCGCGCCAGAACCCGAGCGCCGGGTGGTCGTGCAGACCGGCGTTTGACAGCAGCGGATGTTCGCGGCCTCGTCCGGCCACGAGGGCGGCCAGGTGGCTCAGGATGGTGTACGTGTCGGCTTCGAGGCCCTGCGACCATGGCTCCCGATTCAGGCCGAAGGACGTCTCGATGTCCTCGATGATGTACAGGCCTCCTTCCCGAACCGCTGGAAACAGGATTTCGAAGGCGAGCAGTTGGTGCCCCCACAAATGCGAGGCGTCGTCGAGGATGACGTCGTAGGCCGATGCCGCCAACTGCCGGAGAAGTTCCGTGTCTCCGAGGTCGCCAACGGTCACCGTGACGCGCTCGTTGGCCAGCGAATCGGCGGTCGGCTTCAGATCCACGACGTGAAGCCGGAAATCATCCCGCCAGAAATACTCTTCCCACAAACGGACGGATGCCCCGATGTTCCACTCGGGGCCGGCCCCCAGTTCCATCATTCGGTAGTCGGGCTTGGCGGCGTACTTTTCGAGAAAGAACTCGTACTTCCGCAGATAGTCGTGACCAACCGACCGCTCCGCAACCGACTGCCCGGGCCGCAGCCGGCTGCGACCAAGCGACGCCTTGTCGGTGTTGCAACGGATCCCGATCCTGTCCATCCGGCTCGTGAGTGGGATCGTATTCATGGGATGCACGACGCCCGCGACTGCAGCGAACAACACCTGCCTTGGTGGCACCGGGGCGGAGGATAGCCCAACTCGCGGCGCGCCGGCAATCGGAAGACTCACACCTCGACGGGGGTGGGACGACGAATCACCCCCGCGCGGTCCAGGCATCGCGGAGAGATTCGATATCTGCACGACCATAGAAGCCGCCGTAAATCGAGTCGTCGTCGAGAAGCCGGTCCGCAAGTCGGCGGACGAGCGCGGCATCGTAGAGCTTGCTGGTGTTCCGACTCTCCAGCGGCTCGGCGAGCGTCGCCGCATCTGGATCGATGACGGCGAGCGCCCGGCCGCCGGTCGAGACGAGGTCCTCATACCGAATCACGTGGTTCCGCGGCAGGAGCGAGGCATAGTGGGAGAAGTACCACTTCAGAATGATCAACTGTCGGGTAAGGCGGTCGGACTCGGCGGTAAGCTCCGACTTCAATCGGGCATCGAACGCCTCTCCATACGGCAGCCGCCCGTCGTTCACCGGCGCCTGGATCGAATGCCATGAGAGCAAGGCGGCGAGCGGATTCCGCACGACCGCATAGCAGGAATAGCGGGTCAGGAGCGTCGCGAGGGTGGCAGTGAAGAGATTCGGGTGCTTGACGACGAGCCGAAAGCCGGGCTGCAGCGACTTGCCGAAGTCCACCTCCTGATTCGCGACGATCGACGACCGCAGGCCGGCTGCAACGGGAGCCGTGTCGAACGGATTGTCGGGGACGCGGCCGTCGCGGGCCTTGCTGACCGCCGTTCCGGAGCCGAGCAGGGTCGCCCGCTGCGTCGCGTAGAAGGAGTCGATCCGAGCCATGTACTCGTCCGGAAACCCCAGGCCGACAAGTTCGCCGGGATTCATGGGTTCGTGCAGGGCAACGCACTGCGGAAGCTTATTGAGTAGCGAACACGAGAGCGTCGTGCCTGACCGGGCGATCCCGGTGAGAATGATGTCCATCTCGCACCTCCTGCGTCACGCCCTCGCTGCGATCGGGCTGCGTGCCGCTAGAGGGGAGACTACACGCTGTCGAGGATGCGAAGGAACGCCAATCGCTCCGCCGCAAGGCCGTGCTTTTTCGCCTCCGCGGCGGCGGCGGCGCGCAGTGCGGCGGCCTCGCCCGGGGCTTGCGTCACCGCCGCGATGGACGCAGCGACGACATCGTCGATGGTGTATGGCGGCCGAAACGCCGTCTCCCGATCACGACAGAATCCCCGGTTCCCGATGCAGTCCGGACAGACCACGACCGCACCAGCCGCCATCGCCTCGAGAGCCGGCAGAAAAAAGCCCTCCTCGCGAGTCGGTAGCGTGACCACCACGCGGGCCCGTGACAGCCGATCCAGAAACTCCTGCCTGGGACGCAGCGTGTCGATCACCTGCACCGCCACCCCCATGCCCGAAAGCCGGGCTGCCAGCTCGGCGGCAAACCCCGGATTCTTCAGGCCGGCAACGAGCACGGGAATGTCTCGCTCGACGGCGGACGGGATGTTTTCAAGGTCGATCCCGTTCGGGATCACGTGGATGGGGCCGTTCACAGCCCCGGTGCCGGCGATGGCATCCGCAACTTCCTGACTCACGCAGATCCGCACCGCCGGCCGCACGAGAAAAGGCCGCCGGGGATCTCCCGCGTGGGCATGCCGGACGTGCTGGATCAGGTTGATGACCGGTGCCGGTGAAGGATCCGGAACGGCCTCCCAGTCGAGGCCTGCGACAAACAAGGCGGCCGCCGCGGCTGGCCGCCAGACGTCGAAGGGCGGCGGAGTGATACCGTGCCAGGGATTGTCGGGGCCGCGCAGGGAGTCCGGCGTGAAGTAGATGCGCGGCCGAAACCGGGTTGAATGCTCAGCATGTGCAAAGTAGTGCCGGACTTTGAGGTGCCCCCCGGTGAGTTCCCGGTAATCACGGCGAAAGAGCAGTACGCGATCGGCAGTGGCATCCATGGCGTCGTGTCTTCGAGAGCGAGGGCTGGCACAGGCAACGTGGAAGCCAAGGATAGTGCGTGACATCGCCGGTGTCAGCGACGAAATCGCCTCGCGAATCACGTGCAAGCTACGTGATCGTTTCGTCACGACGCGAGAGTCCTGCCGCAGTCGCCGACCCGGAAGCCGCGCCGAGCGACGTTGCCCTCGCCGAAGCGAGGCCGCGATGGTGGGCCGGGGTATCATGAAGTTCCAAACCGATCATGCCACTCACCGCGGAAGCTACCGAGGGCCTCGCTCTCTGCCTCACGGCGGTGACTGTCGGCGTGGTGCACACGCTGCTCGGCCCCGATCACTACATGCCGTTCGTGGCAATGTCGCGGGCCGGCGACTGGTCTCTCCGAAAGACGCTCCGCGTGACGACGGGCTGTGGATTGGCCCACGTGACCGGATCGGTGGCGATCGGATTCATCGGCATCGCGCTCGGAATGGCCGTAATGCGTCTTGAAACCCTGGAGGAGTTCCGTGGTGACGTGGCCGCCTGGCTGATGATCGGCTTCGGTCTGGTCTACACGATCTGGGGCCTCGCGAAGGCCGCACGGCCGCACGACCATGCCCGCGCGCATGGCGACAGCACGGTTCATCCTCACGTCCACCCACACGATCCATCGCATCGTCGCGTGCAGGGCTTGCCGACGACGGCCGCGATGGCAACCCCGGTCTGGTCCCCGTGGCTGTTGTTTCTGGTGTTCGCATTCGGCCCGTGCGAGCCGCTGATCCCGCTTCTGATGGTTCCGGCCGCCAGGGCGAGTTGGTGGGCGGTCGCAGCGGTCACTGTGGCCTTCACCGCGGCGACGATCCTGACGATGGCGGCCGCCGTGCTCGCCCTGAACGGCGGTGCGTCACTCCTGCCTGCCAGCGGACTGCAGCGATACGCCCATGCCATCGCCGGCGTCGCGATCCTGGCCTGTGGCGTCCTGATCACGCTGGGGCTGTGAGTGGCGAGGGCTCCATGCCAGGGGCGTCCTGTGTAAGTGCAGGCGACGCTTGGATCTCAGGCCGAGGCCGCCTCGCCCGCCCCGTACCCGCGTGGTACAACCCAACGCGTGCGGCCTTCGCGCCCGTAGCTCAGGTGGATAGAGCATGGGATTTCTAATCC
>JBBAVQ010000232.1:0-5107 GCA_040397625.1 Pirellulales bacterium
CGGCCCATGTCCACACGGTGCCGGAACCGGCCGGCATGGCAATGCTGCTCGCGGCCGCGGCGATCGGCGTGGCGTGCCAAACGAAAAGGCGGCGCTGAGACGGGTTGTCCACGAGCCGTGCGCCGCGGTTTGGAGCAGCCCAACGCCGTGAGGTGTGGGGCGAACTGCCACCAGACGCGGCGGGTTTAGGCCCGGCCGCTCGCGAGGGTCAGGTCGGCGAGCCGTCGCTCGATCGCGGGCGTGAGCTGCTCCCAGCGGAATCGCCACGTCCAGTTGCCCCCCTCGCGGCCCGGCACGTTCATCCGCGCCGCGCTGCCGAGGCCGAGCACGTCCTGCATGGGATAGATCGCGGTGTTGGCAGGCGAGTTGACCGCCAGGCGGATGAGGTCCCACTGTATCTCCGAACCGTCGCAGGAGAGCGCCACCCGCACCGTGTGCTGCTCGCGGGCGATCTGCTCCGCCGACCGCGTCGAGTCGCGGCCCGGCTCGCTGCGATACCAGCCCACCGTCGTGTCGTTGTCGTGCGTGCCCGTGTAGACCACGCAGTTGGCGGGATAGCTCTCGGGGCGGAAGAGGGCGCCTCGGGGGTCGTCGCCGAAGGCGAACTGGAGGATCCGCATCCCCGGAAAACCGAGGTCGTCGCGAAGCTGATCGACGTCGGGCGTGATCACACCGAGATCCTCGGCGATGATCGGTCGGGGGCCGAGGGCCTTTGCCACGGCGTCGAAGAGCGTGCGGCCGGGCCCCGGCATCCAGCGGCCGTGCTCGGCGGTGGGATGATCGCCCGGAATCTCCCAGTAGCCGGCGAAGCCGCGGAAGTGATCGATCCGCAGGACGTCCACCAGCGCGAAGGCATGGGCGAGCCGGGCGATCCACCAGTCGAAGCGATGCTCCTCGTGGACGTCCCAGCGGTAGAGCGGATTGCCCCAGCGTTGGCCGGTCTGGCTGAAGTAGTCGGGAGGCACGCCGGCGACGACGGTGGGCCGGCCGCTCGCGTCGAGGTCGAAGAGTTCGGGGCGGCACCAGACGTCGGCGCTGTCGTGGGCGACGAAGATCGGCAGGTCGCCGATGATCGCGATGCCGAGTTCGTGGGCCCGTTGGCGGAGCCGCGTCCACTGGTCGTGGAACAGGAACTGGAGCACGCGGGCGTGGTCGATCGGCTCCGCGAGCGTGCGCCGGGCAGCTGCGAGCGTGGCGGGATCGCGGCGAGCGGCGTCGGCGGGCCATTCGGTCCAGGGGCGGCCGCCGAAGTGGGCCTTGAGGGACGTGAAGAGCGTGTAGTCGTCGAGCCACGGCCGCTGTGAATCGGTGAACTCTTCGAGCGACTCGCCCAGTTCGGGCGACGCCCGCCGCGCGAATCCGGCCGCCACCTCGTGGAGCAGGCTCGTTCGCGGGCCGATCACCGCGCCGAAGTCGACGTGGTCTTCGGGAAACCGTGGCAGCGAGTCGAGGCGGCCGCTGTCCACGAGCCCCGCCGCGCGGAGATCGTCGAGCGAGATCATCAGCGGATTGCCCGCGAACGTGGAGAGCGTCTGGTAGGGTGAGTCGCCGTAGCCGGTCGGCCCGAGTGGCAGCACCTGCCAGAGCCGTTGCGACATGCCGGCGAGCCGGTCGAGCCAGCGATGCGCCTCGGGGCCGATCTCGCCGATGCCGTGCCGCCCGGGAAGCGAGGTGGGGTGAAGCAGGATGCCGGCGGCCCGACAGTCGGTGGTCGTCGATTCGCTCACGCGTGAGCCCTCATTCGGTCCTTGGTGCTACCGGTCATGACACGCGCCCGACGCGATGCGGGCGACAGTGTAATCAGCCGATCTACCGCGGAGAGGCGGCAAGTCTTCCGAGCGGTTGCCGGGCTGTTCTACGGGCCCGGCGGGCATTGCGGCGTCTGCTCGGCTGACTCGTAGACCACCGGCACTCCGCCCCCGTCCATGGGAGCGCAGCAGGGGTCGCCTACCATCGGCTGGCCGGCGACCGGCAGGCCCATGGCGGGTGCGGCCGCCATGCCTGGCCCCATGACAGGGGCAGCCACCATGCCTGGCGCGGCCACGGGAGCGGCGGCGACCATCGGCGTTGGCATCTGTGGTTGCGGCTGTGGGTACACCGGGGGCGCGAGAGGCGGAGCGTAGGCGTATTGGTTGGCCTTGTTGTGGGCGCAGCCGGCGAGGCTGAACGCGAGCACTCCGATCACCATCGTCGCCGAGGCGAGGATCCGCATGCACCATCTCCCGCGACCGTGAGGCCCGGTGAGTCCAGGCGTCGTGGGGCGGGACGATAGGGGGCGCCGGCAGGTGGGGCAAGGCGGGTTCGGCGGACGGAGAGCGGGTTTTCAACCTGCTGTGCGACGGGGCACAGTAGAGCAGGTTTTTAACCTGCTCAGCATGAGGCACAGGTTGGAAACCTGTGCTACGAGGAAGAGCAGTGCTACGGGAAGAGCTGTGCTACTTGGGTTCTGCCTCGATCAGCGCGATGCTTGCCGTGAAGCCGTGAAGAAAGGTTCGGTCGCCGATCGGCCCGATCTCGCCCTGGGCGAAGAAGCCGGCCGTCGGCACGCTTCCCAGACACTCCCGCACGCAGCGGGCATCGTGGTGGGGTTCGTCGAACAGCCGCAGGCCCCGGCCGTTGCAGGTGAAGACGAGCGCGCCGGCGGGCTGCAGCTCCGCACAGGCCGTCAGCAAGTGCCGGAGATCCTCGTCGGCGCTCGCCGCGTCACGGACGTGAAACTGCACTGTCTGCCCCGTCCGCACCGAGTCGCCCACCGCGATCACGCCCGACTCGGGGTCGGCACCGATGACGTTGCGGACGAGGAAGTCGCCGCGGCGAAACGTGTCGCGGTATTCCGTGGCAGCGCGGCCCATGTGGAGCGACGAGCGGACGAGCTGGCGGTCGGCGGCGTCGAGTTCGCCGTAGGTTTCCCGGAGACGCTCGGTCGCGGGGCGTCCCCCGAGCTCCACGATCAGGTTCTCTTCGGCCTTGGTCACCACCATCGGCTTGCCGATCGGGCGGCAGCCCTGCGACACCACTGGCCGAATGCGGACGCCACCCCCGATGACGAGCCCCACCGCGCCGGAATCCTCCGTCCGCGAACCGACCACGAGCGTGTTGCTGCCCGGCTCCACCCCGCCGCTCGCCATGCCGCCGATGATCGGCACGCCGGGATGCTCCTCCTCCATCCTCGCGATGAAGGCGTCAACCGGAAACGAGAACGGATCGGCGATCAGGAGCACCGCGGCGTTGTCGGGCCAGGCGGCGTCGAGATCGTCGGGCCAGCCCACGAACATGCCGCCGTCGGGCGTCTGTCGGTAATCGAGCGACACGGCCCGGACCAACCCGCCGGGCAGCCGGGCCAGCCAGACGACCACGGCCGGCACGCGTTCGAACTCCTCCGAGCCGCCCAAGACACCCTCGGCGGTGGCGCCGATGAGCGTGGTCGCGGGCACGAAGTCGGCGAGCGACTCGAAGGCCGGTCGGATCGCCACGCCATAGGCCGCGGAGGCGAACACGATCGCGACATCGGCTGGTTCTGAGCCGTCGCCCAGATCGGCTCGCGCCGCGGCGACCGCCTCGCGCAGGGCGGCTCCGAGGTCTGCCTGGGCGGAGATTCCGCATCCGCACCGCGGTGCCCGCGTCATGTCACGATCTCGGCGAAGGATGCGACGGCTTCGTGCTCGTAGAGCCCGCCTGGTTCGCGGTTGCCCGGGCGGACCGCCAGGGCCGTGGCCATGCCCGCAGCGCGGGCCGCGTCGAGCTCGGCGCCGACGTCGCTCACGAACAGGATCTGGCGGGGCTCGAGCCCCATGTCGGCGGCGATCGCCGCGTAGCTCGCCGCCTCCCGCTTGGGGCCCGTGGTGGTGTCGTAGTGTCCGCGAAGGGAGGGCGTGAGGTCGCCGGCCGCGGTGTGGGCGAAGAAGAACTTCTGGGCCTCGATGGATCCCGACGAGTAGATCCGCACGTCGAGGCCGCCGTCTGCCCACTGGGTGAGTGCCGGCGGCACGTCGTCGAACACGTGGGCCACGATCTCGCCCGATTCGTAGCCGCCGCGCCAGATCATTCCCTGGAGGGCCTTGAGCGACGTCTCCTTGATATCGCGATTCATGAGATCGACCGCGCCGAGGGCGAGGCGGGTGAGGCCGGCGTCGCTGTCGAGCACGTCGTCGGGCAGGCCGAGGCCGCGGGCGAGCCCGAGGGCCGCGGTGCGCACCTGCGGATCGTTGCGGTGGGCGGCCAGGAACGACGCCACATTCTTCTTCGCGTGCTCGAAGAGCACGTCGTAGACGAACGAGATCGACGACGTCGTGCCCTCGACGTCGAGGAGGATGCCGCGGCCGTCGAACACGATCACGAGGGTGTCCTTCCCGCGCCGGAGACCCAGGCGGGCCCGAGGCAGAGCGGCTCGTAGGCCGCGTGGACACCGTCGGCGAGATAGTGCGGCGTCCAGCCGGTCGTGTCCTGGAACAGCCGGATCGCGCGGATTCGGCGGTCGTCGCAGAGGTCGAACCAGTGCCGCGTGCCGAGCGGCACGCTGATCAGGTCGCCTTCCCAGACCTCGATCGCAAACACCGGCTTGTCGCCGGGGTTGATGTGGAACACCCCGCGGCCCTGAAGGATGAAGCGAACCTCGTCTTCGGTGTGGGTGTGTTCCTTGGAGAACTTCGCGAGCATCGCCTCGAGGTTCGGCGTGTCGGGGTAGACGTCCACCACGTCGGCGGTGACAAAGCCGCCGCGGCGCTTGAGGTCGTCGAGTTCCGGTGCGTAGGCAGCGAGGATCGTCTCGGCCGGGGCCGCGGGGTTCACGCGGTCTTCGAGCGGCCAGCGCTCGTAGTGGATGCCGTTGGAGGCGAGGAACTCCGTGATCTCGGCGGGATCGGTGATCCGACGGGCCGCGGCGGGGACTGTGACGATGGCCATGGGTGTCTCCGGGGCTTCTCTCTCTACTGCTGCTGTTGCTGCTGGGACTGCCGGTGCCCCGCGGGTGGGGCCGGCGGGCGGTCGTCGGCGGGCAGCATCCTGGCCCGGGCGACGCACTCGAAGAGGAACTCGAAGATCTCGATGTGCCGACGGGCCTCGGCGAGGTCGCGGCCCCACGTGTAGAGGCCGTGGCCGGAGAGCAGGA
>JBBAVQ010000233.1:0-5022 GCA_040397625.1 Pirellulales bacterium
CACGCACAGCCCAAAACGACACAAGCCTCACCGCCCACGGCGGCGCTTTGACGGCTTCCCTTTTGGCGGCCGCTTTGGTTTGCCAGGGCGCTTGCCACCGCGGCCTTTGCCGCGTGGTGGCTCGCGGCGGTCGCGGATGCCAGCCTTCGGCCGCCGGCCCCGACCTACGAGGTGGAAGTTGAGTTCGCGGCGGTCGGTGTCAACGCGGGCCACGGCCACGCGGACGCGGTCGCCAAGGCGAAAGGTCTGCCCAGGGCGGCGGCCGGAGAGCGTGTGGCTGGCGCGGTCGTAGCGGTAGCTGTCGTCGGGGAGTGTGTCGAGCGGCACGAGGCCCTCGGCGGGCAGCGCGAGCCCCTGCACGAACAGGCCGAAGGGCTCGACGCCGGTCACCACGGCGTCCATCTCCTCGCCCACCCGCGACTTCAGGAAGTTGAGCAACTTGAGCTTCACGAGCTCGCGTTCCGCCGTCTCGGCCCGCCGCTCGAGATCGGAGCAGTCGCCGCCGAGCCGGACGAGGCCGTCTGCGGGGGGGCGGCGGCCCCCAGCAACCGCCTCGAGTGCCCGGTGAACCGTGAGGTCGGGGTAGCGGCGGATCGGCGAGGTGAAATGGCAGTAGCAGTCGCTGGCGAGGGCGTAGTGGCCGTCTTCCTGCGGCCCGTAGGCGGCGCGGGTGAGGCTGCGGAGCACGGCGTAGTGGACCGCGTGCTCCTCCGGCTTGCCGCGGGCCATGTCGAGCAGCCGCTGAAGTTCGAAGCGGCTCTCGAGCGAATCGACCTCGAAGCCGAGTTCCGAGACGAACTCGGTGAGCTGCCGGAGCTTTCGCGGATCGGGCGCGGGGTGGATGCGCCGCAAGAACGGGGCCTCGGCCGCCTTCAGCGACTCGGCCACCGCCTCGTTGGCGGCGAGCATGAACTCCTCGATGATCTGGTGGCTCTCGGTGTTTTCCACGACGTGGGCCCCCGACACCCGACCGTCGCGATCGAGGTCGATCTTCACCTCCGGCATCTCGAGTTGGAGGGCGCCGCGGCCTATTCGCCGTGATCGCAGGATCCTGGCGAGGTCCCGCATCCTCCCCAGCAATGCTCGCACCTCGGCCGTCATCTCGATGGCCGGGGTGTCGGGGTCGCCGAGAAACACGTCGACCTCCTCGTAGGTGAACCGCCGCCGGCTCTTGATCGCGGTCGATTCCACCGCCGCATGCACGGGAATCCCGTCCGGTGAGAACTCGATCCAGCAGGTCCGCGCGTAGCGAACCTTGCCCGGCTGCAGGCTGGCGAGGTTGTTGGAGACGACCTCGGGGATCATCGGGATCACGCGGTCGGGCAGATAGACGCTCGTGCCGCGGTTCCGCGCTTCTTGGTCGAGCGGCGACCCCTCGCGGACGAAATACGAGACATCGGCGATGTGCACCCCGAGCAGCCAGTGCCCCCGCTCGACCCGCTCCAGCGAGATCGCATCGTCGAAGTCGCGGGCATCCACCGGGTCGATCGTCACGATCACGCGGTCGGTCAGGTCACGGCGGCCCGCGGGAATCGACTCGTCGAACCGGTCGGCCTGGGCTCGCGCGTCATCGAGCACCTCCGCGGGGAACGGGCCCGGCAGGCCGAACTCGTGGATCACCGTCTGGGTGTCGACGCCGACGTCGCCCGCCTTCCCGAGCACCTCCACCACCACGCCCTCGCCGTCGCGGAGGTGCGTGGGAAAGCGCACCATCTCGACGACGACCTTGTCCTTGGGGTGCACGCCTTTCGCGCCGGGGTCGCCGACCGAGATCGCTCTCGGGAGCACCGTGCCGTCGACCTGCACCCAGCCCTGGCCGGCGGCCTCGAAGTAGGAGCCGACGAACCGTGTGGTCCGACGCTTCACGATCTCCACGATCTCGCCGGCCAGCCCCGGCCGGCCCGCGTCGCGTGCCTTGGAGATCCGCACGCGGACGGTGTCACCTGAGACGGCGTCGAGGGCCGACACCACGGGAATGTGGACGTCATTCGACCGGTCGCCCGCGGCAGCCTCCAGCGGCCGCACGAATCCGTAGCCGGCGGCGGCCCGGCGAAACACCCCCACGACGCCATCGTCGCGGCCGCGAGCCCTCGAGGAGGAACGGGTGCGGGGTTGATCGTGGCCGTCGCGGTTTCGCGGCATGGGAAGGATCCTGCGGTCGGCACGGCGTGGAGGTGCCAGCACCATCCGGTGATCAGGATTCTACAGCCAGCTGTGGGGGATCGCCCATGCGAGGCTGTCGATCGTCTACGATGATGCCTGGAGGGCGGTGTCGCCCTGATTCCAGGCGTGGTCGCGTGTTAGGCAGGAGCTTCCATGAACACTCGAGGCTGGCGGGTCGTGTTGTTTGTTCCCTTCACCGCGTTGGTCGTCGGTTGTGATGAGCCGGCGCCGACGCCCGATGCTTCGGCAAGCCAGGGCACCGTCCAGACCGCGCCCATCCAGACGCGAAAGACCGTCGGCAAGACGACGCAGAACGTGCTCGATCTGGCCGACGCCAAGGCGCAGGGAGGCGTGGTGGTCGACAACGCCGCGGAGGCGGAGGAGGGCGGACTCGGCGCCTACTCGCAGGCCTACCGCCACAGCGTGGCCACGATCGGCGGCCTCGCCGTGGAGCAGAAGATGAAGCTCTACCAGGCGGAGCACAACAAGGTTCCCGCCACGCATAAGGAGTTCATGGCCACGATCATCGCCCCGGGCACGCCCGACGAGGTTTCGCTGCCGATGCTGCCCTACTACCAGGAATACGCGTTCGATCCCGAGGCGAAGAAGCTCGTCGTGGTGGAGTTTCCCGCCAAGAAGGAGCAGCGTCAGAAGGAGACGACCGGGTCGGCGGGCCTGTGATCGCGCCGCGCTGCCGTCGATCGCTCGTCTGGGGTCTCGTGCTGACGGCGGCGGTGACGCGGGCTGCGTCGGGTGCCGACGTGCTCGTGGCCGTCGATGGCCACGACGCGGCAGACGGCCTGCCCGGCCGGCCCGTCGCCTCGCTCCGGCGGGCGTTCGATCTGGCTCGCGACCTGCGCAGCCGGCTGGGCAACCTCGACCGGCCGGTGCTGATCGAGGTCGGCCCGGGCCGACACGAACTGCCCGACACGCTCGTGCTTGAGCCCGAGGATTCGGGGACGGCGCGGTCGCCCACGATCGTGCGGGCCGCGGTTGGGGCGAGGCCGGTGATCAGTGGCGGCCGTGTGATCCATGCCTGGGAGCCGGCCGACGACGGCAGCGGCCACTGGATGGCCCGGTTGCCGACGGTGCCGCTCGGCGAGTGGACCTTCTCGCAGCTCTTCGTGAACGGCCAGCGGCGGTTTCGGCCCGTGCTGCCCGCCGCCGGCTGGCACAGGATCGCGGGCTCGGTCGAGCCCACGCCGGCGTCGCAGGGAAAGGGGCACGACCGGTTTGCGTTCGATGGCGAAGACCTCCGCACCGATTGGATCAACATCGGCGACGTGGAGGTGGTGGCGGTGCACCGGTGGGCGATGTCGCGGATGCGGATCGCCGGCGTCGGACCGATCGCCGGCCCTGCGGGCGAGCCGCTCGGGGCTGGCAGCGCCGTCACCTTCACCGGTCGCACGCAGGCTCCGGGCGAATGGGGCGAGTTCGCCAAGGGGAGCCGCTTTCTCGTCGAGAACGTCCGCGAGGCCCTCGGCGAGCCCGGCTCCTGGTATCTCGACCGGATGGACGGGATCCTCACCTACTGCCCCCGGCCGGGTGAACTGCCCGAGACGGTCGAGGTGATCGCGCCACGGCTCGACCGACTGATGCTGCTGCAGGGAGATCCCGCCGGCGGCCGTCCGTTGGAACACGTGCGGTTCGAGGGCCTCACGTTCGCCCACGGCAACTGGACGCTCCCCCCGGACGGCCAGTCGTTTCCGCAGGCGGAGATCAACGTGGGGGCTGCGATCTCAGCGCGAGCGGCCCGGCACGTGGCCTTCGTGGACTGCCGCGTGCGGCACATCGGCCGCTATGCCTTCGGGTTTGGCGAAGGATGCTCCGACTGCGCGGTGGATCGATGCGACCTCGCCGACCTCGGCGGTGGCGGCGTGCTGATCGGCGCGAGCGGCGGCCCCGGGTCCTGGGGCGACACCGGCCCGCAGCCGGCAGCGGTCGAGCGGATTACGGTGCGTGACACGGCGATCCGCCATGGCGGCCGGATCCACTCGGCCGCCGTGGGCGTGTGGATCGGGCACGCCTCCCACTGCACGGTCGAGCACTGCGACATCCACGACTTTACCTACACCGGCGTGTCGGTGGGCTGGACGTGGGGCTATGCCGAGAGCCGCGCGCACCACAACCGGATCGCCGGCAACCGCATCCACCACCTCGGGCAGGGCGTGCTCTCCGACATGGGAGGCGTCTACACGCTCGGTGTGTCGCCCGGCACCGTGGTCGAAGGCAACGTGATCCACGACGTGACGAGTCACTCCTACGGCGGCTGGGGCCTCTACACCGACGAGGGTTCGACGGGGATTGCGATGCGAAACAACCTCGTCTTCCGCACCTCGTCGGGCGGTTTCCACCAGCATTACGGCCGCGACAACCGGATCGAGAACAACGTTTTCGCCGCGGCCCGCGACTGGCAGCTCCAGAGGACGAGGGTCGAGGATCACACCAGTTTCACGTTCGCCAGGAACATCGTCTGGTGGGATTCGGCGGCCCCGCTGATGCACGGCGACTGGTCGCAGCGGATCGACCTCCACGACAACTGCTACTGGAATGCGTCGGGGCCGGTCACGTTTCCCGGCAGCGGCGATCTGGCAGCGTGGCAGCAGGCCGGGCATGACGCCGGCTCGCTCGTGGCCGACCCGATGTTTCGTGATCCCGCCAACGACGACTTCACGCTGGCGGCTGATTCACCGGCGCGGAAGCTCGGCTTCGAACCGTTCGATCCCGCGCGGGCAGGCCCATGCCAGTCGCCGCCCGTCGAGGATCTCGCCCCCGTGCCGACCATCTGGCGGCGGTGACGCACCCAGGAAGCCCAATCGCGTGAGCGATGGGGGCATGCCGGGAATCAGGAAGCCCAAT
>JBBAVQ010000234.1:0-5005 GCA_040397625.1 Pirellulales bacterium
GCTTGTCAACCGGGATCACACCCGTGAATGGGAAACGCATACAGCTCCGCGATCTGGGCCGGCGATGCCGCCGCCAGCGACATCCGGCCCCGCAAGGCCGCGGGGTCGTCGACGGCGCCGGCGACGAGCCGGTCGAACTTGAGGTCAACCACCGCAGCCGTCCGCGCCGCGTCGGCGCGGGCGTGCCCCAACGGATGCTTCACGAGCCCGCCTCCGAGCCGGCCGAGTGCGGCATGGTCGATGGCCACGCTTGTGGGAATCCCATCCGGGTAGAGGGCGTCGTACTCCGCGCCGCCATGCTCGATCGCCATGGTTGCGATCAGCCGCGCGACGGCCGGATCGCGGATCGCCTCGTCGGAGTAGTCGTCGGGCAGGAGCATGAGCGACTCCCAGCCAAGCGGCAGCCCCGCCTGCGCCGCCTGCCGCGCCTTGAGGAGCGTCCTGGCAAGAATGAAGGGGAGCGAGTGGTCCGCCGACTGCCGAGTCGTCGGCGTCCGCTTGGCCGGGTCGGCGATGATCGAGAACGCCGGCTCGTAGATCCGCACAGTGATCCCGCGGATCTGATCGAGGTCGGCGGCGAGGCTCGGATGGGCCGCGAACAGATCGACCAGCGACTGCAGGGCACCGGCCGACTGGTGCTCGTAGAGCCCGAGCTTGAAGTGCATCGCGTGGATCGCGAAGGCGTCGCCGGCCACGCCCAGTTCGAGGTCGAAGGGACTGCGACCGTCGGGGCAGGGCTCGTTCTTGCGGTAGATGGCCAGCGGGTTGCGGAACACGTCTCTGGGGCCGACGAATCCGGCGAGCGCCCGCCGGGCCGACATCACTGCCACCTCAGACGAGAGCGCCGCCGAGGCCCCCTTGCTGTCGGAGAGCTGGTGGCCCGCGCGAATCGCGCGGAAGGGAACGTAGTGGGCCACGACCATGCCGATCGCCGACTCGATCTGGTCGGCGGTGCCGCCGAGTGCCGCGGCGTAGGCCGCCGCCGAGGCCACCGCGCCGTGATGCACGTGATCGATGGCGTACTTCCGCAGCGCAAAGACCTCGGCGAGCCGGCCGCGGATCTCGTCGATCAGGAGCATGAGCCGCAGCGTGGCGGCACCGTCGAGGCCCGCCTCGCCGGCCGCGGCGACGGCCACCGGGTAGTAGTCGTTGTGGCCAAACTCGCCGGCCGTCCGCCCCTTGGCGGCGTCGTGGCCGAAGTTGGTGCCGTTGGAATCCCACTCGCGAACCGCCGAGGCATTGGCGGCCACGGCCCGCTCCACCAGGCACGGCCGCGGCGAGCCGAAGCAGACGGCCCCACGGCTGCCCGCCATCGGCGGCGTCGCCAGGGCCTCTCGCCGCAGCACTGTCGGCGCCGTGGCGCCCGCCGCGATCGCCGAGACCCCGCAGCCGACGCTGTCGAGGTGAAACCGCTCCAGCAGGCGGACGGTCGCCGCCCCGATCGGCCTCGGATCACGAACCAGGAAGTCGATCGCGTAGTCGGCCAGGCCCCGCGCCTGGTTGGTGTCGGCCGGCAGCAGCCGGGTGTCGCCCTGGTGTTTCATCGTGCCTCCTCGAATCCGGCCGCTTCCCGCGGGCCGACGCGAATGTTGTACCCGACCGCCGCGGCGCGGGGGCCGTGCCGTTTGCAGCCCGCGGCGACTACACTCGGAGAATGCACCCGACGCAGCTCGGACCGTATTCCATCTCTTCGCTGCTCGGCCGCGGCGGCATGGGGGCCGTCTACGAGGGCGTCCACCGCGACACAGGCCGCGTCGTCGCCGTCAAGACCCTCGCCTCCCATCTGGGCGACAACCCGGGCCTCCGCGGGCGATTCCAGGGCGAGATCGAGGCCCTCAAGAGCCTTCGGCATCCCTGCATCGTGGAACTGATCTCCTTTGGCCAGGAGGATGGCCAGCTCTACTTCGCGATGGAGCTCGTCCGGGGCAGGAGCCTCGAACAGATGCTTCGCTCGGGCCGCACGTTCACGTGGCGGGAGACCGTCGATGTCGCGCTCGTCATCACCCGCGCCCTCAAGTCGGCCCACGACCACGGCGTGGTGCACCGCGACCTGAAGCCAGCAAACCTGCTCTTTCCCGACGAGCCGGTCGGCGACGCCACGGTGAAGCTCGCCGACTTCGGCATTGCCAGGCTGTTCGGCTCCGGCGGTCACACCATGGACGGCATGATCGTGGGCACGGCCGATTACATGGCCCCGGAGCAGGCCGCCGGAGCGGCGGTGGATCACCGCGTCGATCTCTACGCGCTCGGGCTGGTGATGTTCGCAATGCTCGTCGGCCGGCCCCCATTCCAGGGCGGGCAGGTGACCGACGTCCTTCGGCGGCAGCGAAGCGAGGCCGCCCCGCGGGTCTCGTCCTGCGTGGCCGACGTACCGCCGGAGCTCGACGGCCTGATCGACCGGCTGCTCGTCAAGGATCCCGTCAAGCGGCCCGCCAGCGCGCTGGCCGTCGGCCGCCAGCTCGCGGTGATTGCCACGACGGCCGTGGATGCCGACATGCCACTCCCGCCGGCCGCCGCAAATCCCAACGATCCAGGCATCACGCTCGGCCCGTCGATCGCGGCGACCGACTGCAACGAGAGCCGCCGCGGCACCGTGGCCGGCACCAACGCGGCGACCGCGACACCCCGGCGGGACGAGGTGGACCTCGAGGCCCCCACCCTCGATTTCGGACCTGGCGAAACCTCGCCCCCCGCTCCTGCGATCATTCCTGCCACGCTCTCCGGTTCCGCCGACGCCAACGCCCAGACGTCGCCGATGGCTACCAAGCCCGATCCTCCCACCGGGTTGCCGCAGCGGGTGACCGTGCCGGAGGCCGACGCGGCCCGGGCCGCCGCCTCCCGCACGACCAGGTTCACGACGGTCGAGGAACTCGAGCGGGTCAGCCGCTCCGAGGCCGCCGCGCAGGAGCGGCACGACTTTTGGATCCGCAGCCTGGCGTCGGTCGGCATGCTGGCGGTCGTCGCCGCCGCAGCCTACACGCTCTTGCGGCCCCCGACGGCCGACGAGCTCCACGCCCGCATCCGCGAAATCGCCGACGACCCCGAGGCCGATCTGCGCGATGCGCGGCCGCACGTCGATCGCTTCCTTGCGGAACATGCCGCCGACGGGCGGGTCGCCGACGTCCGCGAACTCGACCACCGACTCGACCTCGACGTCCTGGAGATACGGGCCCGCCGCCGCCGGGACGATGACCGCACCATGCTCCCGTTGGAGCGAGAGTATCGCTCAGCGATGGCCCGCGAGAACGCCAGCCCGATCGCCTGCGTGGTGGCGCTCGAAGCCATCCTCTCGCTGCACGCCGAGGACGAGGTCGCAGCGCCCGCCGCTGACGCCAAGCCGGAGGAGCAGCCGGCGCTCTGGCTCGATCTCGTCCGCCGGCAGCTCGAGCGGCTCGGGCCGCTCGCCGATCGCGAGCGGGAACAGGACGTGGCCCGGGCCACCGAGACACTCGCCGAGGCTGCCGAACTTGACGCGGAGGCCACGACGGCCGCCGACGACGACGCCCGCATCGCCCTGCTGGAACGCCGGCGATCACTCCTCGCGGGCATCGTCGAAATCTACGGATCGCGGCCGCACGTTGCGGCCGAGGTCGCCGAGGCCCGACGGCTGCTCTCCTCACCCCAACCCACCCCATGACCGAAACCGGCCCCGCACCGCACCAACGCACCGCCTCCCGCCGCCCCCGGAGCCACGCGGCCTTCGCCCGCGCGAAGGCGTTGATCCCCGGAGGCGTCAACTCGCCGGCCAGGGCATTCGGCGGCGTCGGCGGCGAGCCGATCTTCTTCGCCTCCGCCCAGGGCCAGCACCTCACCGACATCGACGGCGCGACCTATCTCGACTACATCGGCTCCTGGGGCCCGATGATCCTGGGGCACCGGCATCCGCGGGTGATCGCGGCGATCGAGCGGGCACTCGCGACCGGCACGACGTACGGCGCACCGACCGAGGCGGAGAGCCGGCTTGCGGAGCTGATCGTGGCCGCGGTGCCCTCGATCGAGAAGGTGCGGATGGTGAGCTCCGGCACCGAGGCGGCGATGAGTGCGGTCCGGCTGGCCCGCGGCTTCACGGGCCGCGACCTGATCGTGAAGTTTGCCGGCAACTATCACGGTCATGCCGACAGCCTGCTGGTGTCGGCCGGCTCGTCGGCGGCCACGCTCGGCGTTCCCAACTCGCCGGGCGTCACGGCCGGCACGGCGAAAGACACGCTCGTGCTCGAATACAACGAGCCGCAGCAGCTCGAAGACCTCTTCCGCAGCCGGGGCGACTCGATCGCGGCCGTGCTGATGGAGCCCGTGGTCGGCAACATGGGGCTGGTGGTGCCGACCGCGGAGTTTCGTGCCGCCGTCCGCGATCTCACCCGCCGCCACGGCGCGCTGTTCGTCTGCGACGAGGTGATGACGGGCTTTCGGCTGGCCCTCGGCGGCGCCCAGGAGCTCCTCGGCATCGAACCCGACCTGACGACGCTCGGCAAGATCGTCGGCGGCGGCCTTCCGCTGGGCGCGTACGGCGGCCGGGCCGACGTGATGGACCACATCCTGCCGGCCGGCAAGGTCTTCCAGGCCGGCACGCTCTCGGGCAATCCGCTCGCCGTCGCCGCAGGAACGGCCACCCTCGAAGAACTCCGCGACCGACCGCCCTATGCGGCCCTCGAGCGGCTCGGAGAGAGGCTCGAGGCCGGTTTCCGCCGCGCGGCAGCCGACGCCGGCGAGACAGCCTGGATCGCCCGCGTCGGCAGCATGATGACGATCTTCTTTCAGCGGGGCAGCACGCCGCTGCCCGTGACCGGCTGGCAGACGGCGTCGCAGAGCGACACGGCCCGCTACGCCGCGTTTTTCTGGGGCATGATCGACCGGGGCATCTATCTGCCGTGCAGCCAATACGAGGCGTTGTTCTTCTCGACCTGCCACACCGAAGCCGACATCGACCGCACGATCGCCGCAGCTGCCGAGTGCCTCGCATCCTGACCGCAGGAAGCGTCACGCCGTAAGGCGTACGGCCTCCCGA
>JBBAVQ010000235.1:0-2613 GCA_040397625.1 Pirellulales bacterium
GCCCGGATTGGCAATCTGGGCAATCCCTGCCGGTGGCGTGGACTTTTCCGAAAGTTCCACCGCTACCGATGACGATACCGATTCCGATCGAGCAGATTCTGCCGGCCCTGCCGGCGGATCCATGAATCGGAGGTTCGCATGAACACGACTCGCATTCGCATTTCGCTCCCACTCGCCGTCGCCCTCGTGGGTGTCGCCGTCACGGCATGCCCGGCGGCCGAGTCGCAGCTGAAGTGGACGCCCCACCGCGATGCAGCGTCGCCGGCGGCCCAAGCCGAGTCAGACCAGAACCCGGTAAACCGCGCCCCGCCGGCGGAGTTGCCCCGGGCGGCGGTGCCCGAGGCCGTGGCGGCACCCGCTGCCGGCGGTCCTGCCGCAGTCGTCCTGCCCGACGAAGTGCCCCGCGTGGCGGTTGCGCCGCGGCCCGAAGCCGCCCGCCCCCTGCCCCCGCGGCCGCGTCTTGCCACCACATCAGGCGACCGAACCGTCTCCAACCGGCTCACAGCCCCGCTCCAGCAGGTGTTCAACACCGATGATGACACCAAACTCTTCGGGATGTCGATGCGGACGCCGCAGGGGGATGGCAGCCGGCGGATCCTGGCCCCCGAGGGTCAACAGGCTGTCGCGATGGAGCAGCGGGCCGAGTCGGTCGAACTCACCGCGGCCCGCGACGATCGTCTCGGAGGCGGCCTCGCTCCTCGCTACACCACCACGCCCGGCCCGCGTCCGCGGATCGACCGGATCGCGATGAACGCCGACGGACTGCCGTCGGTGATGTCGCAGGCTCAGCGGGCACCGGTCGGCGGCCTCGACGACGCCCAGGTGCCGAGCCGGGCACCGTCGTCCCAGGCGGCACCGGCGACGTCCTCCACCAGGAGCGGCGAATCGCTGCCATCCCCGTCCAGCAGCGCCCCGTCGGTCACCGAAGAGATGCCGATGAGCATCGAGTCGTTCGATCCGAGCATGGGTTCGGGCATGGGGTCGGGTATGGGAATGGACGGCGGCGATCCGTCGATGATGATGCCCGACGGCATGCCGATGAACGATGGCTCGATGATGGGCGGCGACGGCGGCATGCTGATGGGTGACTATCCGACCCAACTGCACGTCGAGTCGTTCTACGACGACCCCTACGCCTGCGAAGACGAGGATCCCCTCTGCCATCACAGCGGCCAGTTCTGCATGTGGCTGCGACGGTTCGGCAAGCCCTACTACGGCTGGCGGTGGTACCGCGACTTCACGGCCAGCGCCGGCGTGACGGCCTTCACCAACGACACCAACCTCGGCCTCCGCGGCAACTACGGCACCAACGAATACCTCAACTGGGCCATGCCCTTCTGGAATGCGTTCGGGGTCGGCTGGCAGGTCGGCTGGCGGGGCACGCAGACCAACTTCCAGCCCGAGACGATCACCGTCGGCGACCAGACGTTCCGCAAGAACGCCCGCGACCAAAACTTCGTCACCACGGGCTTCTTTACCCGGGCCTTCGAGGGCCGGGGCCTGCAGGGCGGAGCCGTCTATGACTATCTCAGCGACAGCTGGCTCGACAACGCCGACATCGCGCAGGTCCGCGGCGAGATCAGCTATGTCTGGGGCTACCACGAGATCGGCTTCTGGGGCACCGCCAACGTCTACGACCAGAACGGCTCGCTCGGCCGCCGCAGCCGGATCAAAGGCACGGCCGGCACCGTTGACCTCTACACGGGCTTCTACCGCCTGCAGTTCGGCGATGCCAACGAATGGAAGTTCTGGGGCGGTGCCACCGGCGACGGCGAAGGGATCATCGGCTCGCTGCTACGGGCGCCGCTGTCCCGGCAGCTCGCCATGGAAGGCACGTTCACCTACTTGATCCCCGGCCAGACTCGGTCGGTCGACATCACCGGCACGGGCGTAACCACCAACTTCTCGCCCGCCGCCTGGAACGTGGGCCTGAACCTCGTCTGGTACCCCGCCGGCCGTTCGCGACGGGGCCTCGCGAGCCCGTACCGGCCGCTCTTCGAGGTGGCCGACAACGGCTCCATGATCCGGGAGTTCGACGTCTCGCGGCCCACGCCGTGACCTGACGACCATCCACCGACCGGCCGGACCGCCCCGAAACATCGGGCGATCCGGCCGGCTTCGCTGCGGAACCTGCCGCAAACCGGGGGATTCGTGTATCCTCCGCGTGAGCAGGGCGTCGCCTGACGGCTGGCTGCCGTCGCCGCTCTGCCCCCCCACGCAGGGAACCCGCATCATGTCGAATCACGATCCTCACGATCCCTGGGCTTCGCTCGCCGAAACGCTCGGCGCGGTGCCCGCCAACGAGCCTTCCCAGCCGGCGCCGCCCCGCCCGCAGCAGCCCCCGTCGCAGCGGGCGAAGCCGCCGCAGCGACCGAAGTCGCCGCCGCCGCAGACCGGCAACTGGGACGAACTTGCCGCCGAACTCGGTGTCAGCGGATCCGCCGAAACCCGCCCCGCGCCACGGCCGGCTCCACGGCCGACCACGGAGCCCGCCGCCAGAGACGTCGCCAGAGATGTGGAACAGTCGGCCGACCGCGAAGGCCGCGACGAACGACACCGTCGCTCCGACGACGACGGGGGCGTTCGGTCGGAACGGCCGCCCCGCCGCCGCGA
>JBBAVQ010000235.1:2713-4973 GCA_040397625.1 Pirellulales bacterium
GCCGATCGCCGCGATGCCGAGCCGAGCGACGACTTCCGAGGTTCGTCCGACCGCACCGACGAAGCCTGGGAGATTCGCGACTCGCGTCGAGCCGAACGCTCCGACGACGACGGCCCCTCGGAGAGTCGCGGCGAGTCCACCGAGAGCGGCGATCGCCCGGGTGATCAAGGCGACGATGATTCGCGTCCGCGCCGCCGCCGTCGTGGACGCCGGGGAGGCCGGGGGCGCCGCCGTGGTTCCGAGGCCGTCGATCGCGGTGAAGCCACCGACGACGTGGCGGCCCGCGGGCCGGCCGCGAATCAGGATGGCGACGACGAACCGCTGCCGACCTCCTACGGCATGCGGCCCCGCTCACCCGAGCCCGCCCGTGGCGAAGGTTCGCGAACCGAGCGGCCCACGGCGGCCAAGGAAGGCGAAGACTCGGCTGGCGGCGAAGGCCGTGGCCGCCGCCGGCGGCGGCGGCGTGGCGGCGAAGGTCGGTCGCGTGGCGACCGTGAATCCTCGTCTTCGTCTTCGTCTTCATCGTCAAGCCGAGACGGGAGCCAGTCGCGGCAGCGCAGCCGAAGTGGCCGGCGGTCGTCTGGGGAATCGCGGTCGTCATCCTTTTCACGAGGCCGCCGCGATGACTTCGCACCAGTGGCCGGTCGTCACGACGACGATGACGAGGGCCTCGAGTTTCTCGGCGTCGAAGAGGCTGGTCAGGAGTCGCAGCGCCGGCAACGGGCCGCCGAGGACGAAGACATCCTCGTCGAGAGCGGCCTCAACACGGTGCTCGACGTGCCGAGCTGGGTCGAGGCGATCGGGATCGTGATCGCCGGCAACCTCGACGCCCGCAACAAGGGACGCAGCGGCGACCGAAGCCGCTGACCCCGCTCGCCGCGACGTCGCGACCCGTGGAGGCGAGCGATTACTTCAGCGAGATCGTGCGGGCCAGCGGCCGGAGGATCTGCTCGACCACGCAGGTATCGACCACCTCGCGGGCGAGCTGCGCCAGGCGATCCATGGCGTCAACGTAGCTGGTGTCGGGGTCGAGGCTGCCGTACTGCCGGGCCGTCACGTACACGCTCAGCTGCTCCTCGTTGAAATCCCCGGTCCGCACCTGGAAGGCGTTGGTCCGAGTCTCGGTGCTGACCCGCACCTGAATGCGGCAGTCCTCGTCGATGGCGATCGTGAGCGACGGCTCGTAGTTGATCACCCGGGCCCCGGGGGCGTCGCCGAGCCGCTCCAGGGCCGGCCCCACCCCGAGAGCCTCGGCGAGGAGCGCGTTGTGGTTGCCTCGATAGGCAAAATCGAAGCCGAAGAGCACGTCGAGCGCCTCGCACTCCAGCGGGCTCACCGAAAGGAACGCCGGGGCGAGATCGAGCACCAGCCGATGCTGCTCGAGCGCGGCATCGATCGACGACGGATTGACCTGGCCAGAGCAGAGCCGCTTGGCCTCGACCGCCGCCCAGCGGTAGCGGCCCTGGTCCTTGTCTTCCTCGAGCACGTAGTCCCGCTTATCGCGGCAGTAGAACTTCCGCATCGACGGAAAACGCTTCTGCACCCGCTCGAAGTACTGGAGAATCGTCTCCCGCTGGGCCGGGAGTTCGATCTCCGTGGCCAGGTTCATGTTGACGTAGAAGTCGTCGGCGAGCGACGCGTAGGGCGTCATGGCCTGGAGGAACTCCCGAAGGAAGAGGGTGCGGGGAACCGGGGAGTATAGCAAGGCGGGGCCGGCCTCTCCCCCGGATGCCAGCCGCCAGGAGGTCCCGAAACGCCCCTCACTGGAAACCTTCCCGGACGATCGTCATAATCGGGAGCGATGGGGGAGTTCGGCGAGGACCCTCCGTCCTCCCGCGCTCCGCCCCGCATGCGAGAGCGTCCAGCCATGGCTTCGAACTCCGAAGCAGCCAGGATTCCCGACGAGCGGCTGTCGATCGAACAGCGCCGCGATGGCGCCATTCTGGTCCGTGTCAGGTCGGAAGGCAGCGAGGCCTCGCGGCTTCCCGATGCGGTGTTCTCGTTCCGCTGCGGCGACCCGCAGTATTCCTACTGGCTCGCCCGCCTGAAGGCTGCGGCACAGGCTGGTTGAATCCGTCCCGGAATGATCCCCACCATCAGCAAGCCCCGAGCGCCAGCGAGGGGATGGGGGTGTCACCTCGCATAGTTCAGCGACCGTGGAACCCCTCGCTTCCGCCCGGGGCTTCCTCGGTCACCGACGGTCAGTCGTCCCGCGAACTCGCGATCAGCGAGATGAACTCGCGATTGCTCTTGAACTTCG
>JBBAVQ010000236.1:0-4969 GCA_040397625.1 Pirellulales bacterium
CTGCCGCTGGATGTAGTCCTTGGCGGCGGCGAGCGTCTCCTCGTCGATCGTCTCCATCCGCTTCTTCGTGAGCGGCCCCGTGTTCTCGATCGTCTGCCCCCCTTTGCCGTCGGCCTTGCACTTGAGCACGCCGCGGGGGCCGTAGGTCTCGCGGAAGGTCTTACCGCTGGCGAGCTTCATGTCGCCGGGATAGTCGCGGTGCTCCGGCTCCTCCTCGGCGTTCAGGTGATAGAGGTTGCCGAAGAACTCGTCGAAGCCGTGCATCGTCGGCAGGTGTTCATCGCGGTCACCCTGGTGGTTCTTGCCGAACTGCGCCGTGCCATAGCCGAGGCTCTTGAGCACCGTCGCGATCGTCACATCGGTCTTCTGCCAGCCCTCTTTGGCACCCGGCAGGCCCACCTTCGTCATGCCCGTGCGAACCGGGCAGTTGCCGCCGAGAAACGCGGCCCGGCCCGCGGTGCAGCTCTGCTGGCCGTAGTAGTCGGTGAACGACACGCCCTCGCGGGCGATGCGGTCGATGTTGGGCGTGCGGTAGCCCATCATCCCGCGGCTGTTGTGACTGACGTTCCAAGTGCCGATGTCGTCGCCCCAGATCACGAGGATGTTGGGCTTCTTCGCCCCGGCGGCGGGCTGCTGGGCGGTGGCGACGGAGCCGACGGTCGCGCCACACGCGGCGGCGAGGCACAAGACGAGATGCAAGCGACGAAGCACCATTGATCAACTCCCGGAGATGACGACAGCCTGACGAACGACCGCCCATGGTCGCCCAGCCGGCCCGGGCCGACAAGCCCCCGGCCGCCCCGCCCCCCGCCGCAACGCCGAGTTTCCGCCGCAAATCGACCTGCCGCCGTCGCCGCGGCCGCCGCTACACTCCCGCCGCCATGCGGATCATCTCTCGATACGTGCTCTGGGACTTGCTCCAGGTGTTCCTGGTGGCGCTCACCGCGCTCACGCTGTTCATGCTGGTGGTGGGCCTCGTCCGCGAGGCGCAGCAGCAGGGGCTCGGGCTCGTCCAGATCCTGATGCTCATCCCCTACGTGATCCCCGAGGCGATGCGGTTCGCGGTGCCGGGCACCATGCTGTTCGCGGTCGCCAGCGTGTTCGGACGGATGTCGGCCTCCAACGAGGTGATCGCGCTGAAGGCCGCCGGCGTCTCCCCGATGGCGATCGTCTGGCCGGCGGCGATGCTCGCGCTCGTGGTGAGCTTCGTCTCGGTGTGGCTCAACGACGTGGCGGTGTCGTGGGGACGCGACGGCGTCCGCCGCGTGGTGGTCAACAGCGTCGAGCAGATCATCTATGGGAGGCTGCGGCAGCAGCGGTCGTACAGCACGCCGCAGATCTCGATCAACGTCAAGGCGGTCGACGGCAGGCGGCTCATCCGCCCCACGCTCTCGTTCCAGTCCGGAGGTGCCGGCGGCCCGCCGGCGACGGTGTCGGCGGCCGAGGCCGAACTGCGGGCCAACGCCACCAGCAACGCCCTCGTGGTCACCTTCCGCGACGGCACGCTCCACATGGGCGACTACACCGCGTCGTTCCCCGACACGATCGTCCGCGAACTTCCCCTCGACGCCGTGAGTCGCAAGGGCACCACTTCGACGAGCCCTTCCGAGATCGCGATGGCCCAGTTCGCCACGGCCCGCGTCGAGCAGACGAAGAAAATCGACCGCATCGAGCAGCTCGTCGCCGGCAAGACGGCGATGGGGATGCTCACCGGCCGGATCGACGCCACCACCCCGCTGTTCACCGGCCACGAGCGGGAGTTGCTCAGGAACGAGCGCAACCGGCTCAATCGGATCGTGATGGAGCCATGGCGGCGGTGGGCGAACGGCTTCAGCTGCCTCTGCTTCGTGCTCGTCGGCGCCCCGATGGCGATCCGGATGCGCAACGCCGACTTCCTCACCAGCTTCTTCCTCTGCTTCCTCCCGATCCTGATCGTCTACTACCCCGTGTTCATGCTCGGCGTCGATCAGGCGAAGCGGGGCAGCGTGCCGCCGGCGGCCGTCTGGATGGGGAACGTGCTGATCACGCTCTGGGGCTGGTGGCTGCTCCGCCGCGTCGTCCGACAGTAGATGGGCATGGGCAGTGAGAGGGCGTGGGCAGCCCCGAGCCGCGGCCCGCATGACTGTTGCCCGTCCGCGGGGATGTGGCACAATCGCGGAATCGGTTTCCGGCCCCCTTCGCCACGGAGTTCGTCGCATGCCCCGTCCCGTCACGCTGTTCACCGGCCAGTGGGCCGACCTGCCGCTCGAAGACCTCGCCCGCAAGGCACGCGACTTCGGCTATCAGGGCCTGGAACTCGCCTGCTGGGGCGACCACTTCGACGTCACCCGGGCTCTCAACGAGAGCGGCTACTGCGCCGCCAAGCGCGACGCGCTCGAGCGACACGATCTCGCCGTCTATGCGATTTCCAACCACCTCGTCGGCCAGGCCGTCTGCGACCGGATCGACGAGCGGCACAAGTCGATTCTTCCACCTCACGTGTGGGGTGACGGCGACCCCGCGGGCGTCAATCGACGGGCTGCGGAAGAAATGAAGAACACGGCCCGCGCGGCTCAGAAGCTCGGGGTGTCGGTCGTCAACGGCTTCACCGGCTCCTCGATCTGGCACCTGCTCTATTCGTTTCCGCCGGTGACCGACGCGATGATCGACGCCGGCTTCGCCGAGTTCGCCGAGCGGTGGAACCCGATTCTCGACGTCTTCGCCGAGTGCGGCGTGCGGTTCGGACTCGAGGTGCATCCCACCGAGATCGCCTTCGACATCTTCACGGCCCAGCGGGCGCTCGACGCCCTCGGCCGTCGCGAGGAATTCGGCTTCAACTTCGACCCCAGTCACCTCCATTGGCAGGGCGTGAGCTCCGTGGAGTTCATCCGCTCCTTCCCGGATCGCATCTACCACGTCCACGTGAAGGACGCGATCGTCACGCTCAATGGCCGCACCGGCATCCTCGGCAGCCACATCAACTTCGGCGATCCCCGCCGCGGCTGGGACTTCCGCTCGCCGGGCCGCGGGGGTGTCGATTTCGAGGAGATCATCCGGGCGCTCAATCAGGCTGGCTACGAAGGGCCGCTCTCGGTCGAGTGGGAAGATTGCGGCATGGACCGCGAGCATGGCGCCGCCGAGGCAGCCCGGTTCGTGAAGAATCTGGACTTCGCGCCGAGCAACCGACAGTTCGACTCGGCGTTTGCAGAGTCTTGACATTCCGTCCCGGCGGGAGTCCGGCCATGCGGAGCCGCTGGCACCAACGAACCGTGCGCGTCGCGGCGGCCGGCATGGCAGTGCTGGTGGCCGTCACGGCTGCGGCGGCGGCAGAGAAGCCGCCTGCCCGTAGCCTCGCCCAACTCGACGAAGCCTTCGCGGCGGCGATCCAAGGCCTCGCAACACGGGCAACCCAGGCGGGCGACGAGTCTCTGGCGAAACTGATCGCCGCGTGGCCTATGCCCGCCGCGGGTGAGCGACAGAACGTCGTCCGGATTCCGCCGCGGGTCGAACGGCCCGAGTCGGTGGACACGCCTGACGAGGAGATGGTCTGGAGCGACTTCCTCAGGGTGCGGCGGACCCGCGCCGCGGGGCTTTTCGAACACGCCGTGTTCGTGGCGTCCGCCCATGACCGTAGGCTCAGCCACGACGACCTCGCGAGTCCCGCCGCCGACGCGTCACCACTCGCGCAGCGGTCGTGCGAGGCCGTGCGACTGCTCCACGAGGCGCTCCGCGACGACCCACAGCACGAGCGGGCCCGTGCGGCGGGCGGCTGGATCCGACGCGGCGACGACTGGGTCTGGCCAGAGGCGGCGAAGCGGCTCGACCGCGGGGAGGCCTACGATCCGGCGTTCGGCTGGATGCCGAAGGCCAGGCTCGAGCGGTATCGTGCTGGGGAGCGTTCCGACCGTGGCCGCTGGGTGCCGGCCGCCGAGGACGAATCCCGGCCGCGGGATGTGCAACACGGCCGGGAGTTCCATGCCGACCACTGGGAGATCGTGACGGCGGCGGGCCTCGCCGACGCCGCGAGTCTCGCCGCGAGACTCGCGGAAACCCGCGACGTCTGGCGGCAGGTCTTCGGGGCCTATGCCGTCGAGCCGGCCGTTCTCGAACGTCGGCTCGCAGGCCGCGACCGCCCCACCGTGCACACGCCTCACTCGGCGATCCTTTGCGCCGACCGAGGCCAGTATGTTTCGGAACTCGAGCCACTCGAGTCGCGGGTTGGCATGACCAATGGCATCTACTGGACGCCGACGAAGACGATCTGGTTCTTCGTCGATCGAGCCGCCGATCCACCTGAGCCCGATCCGGTCACGATCCACCACGAGGCCACGCACCAGTTGTTCACCGAGGGTCGCGCCGACGCGGAGAAGACGCGGCAGCTAGCCGGCGAGCGATGCGGCTTTTGGGCGATCGAGGCGGCCGCCTGCTACATGGAGTCGTTGCGGCAGACCGACTTCGGCTGGACCGTGGGCGGCCGCGACGCCGGTCGTGGTCCAGCCGCCAAGGATCGGCTCGACGACGACTTCTACGTGCCGTTCGCCGAACTCTGCGGCATGGGCCGCAGGGAGTTCCAGGCCAACGAACGGATCCAGCAGCTGTACAGCCAGATCGCCGGCCAGGCCGACTTCCTGATGAACGGCGCGGGAGGCCGCTACCGGGAGTCGTTCGTCGAGTACCTCGCCCGCGTCTACTGCGGCACGGCCGACCCTGAAACCCTCGCACGGCTCTGCAAGCGGAGCCATGCGGAGCTCGACGACGAATACCGCCGTCACGTGTCGCGCTAGCGGACCCCTGCCGACCGACTCGCCTGCGCATCGTGTTCTTCGTGGGTAGTCCCGAGTGGTGAGGCAGAGACAGCATGCCCCCATCGCTCACGCGATTGGGCTTCCTGATTCCCGGCATGTCCGCATCGCTCACGCGATTGGGCTTCCTGAACAGGAAGCGAGGGGCTGCCCGTGCCCTCGAGCGGGCTGTGGGAGCAAGCGAAGCC
>JBBAVQ010000237.1:0-3076 GCA_040397625.1 Pirellulales bacterium
GGATGGTTTGGAAGCGGTAGAGCCGGCGGCAGGAGATAGCGGCGAAACGAGGGGCGACCTCAATCCCGTCGCTGGCGCTCCGGGCTTCCTGACGGGACGCGGTGGGGGCGAGGGGCTGCCCGTGCCCCGGGAGCCGGCGTATGACGCCAAGCGAAGCCAGGATGGCGAAGCGCCGGCGGCATCCGAGTGAGCGCCGGGCAGGATGCCCGGCGCGAACGTCCGGCGGTGGGGCATGGGCAGCCCCGAAGCTCGAGTTGGCAACCTGAGCGTGCTGCGTCACAGGTTGAAAACCTGTGCTACGTCAGAAGACACACAGGTTGGAAACCTGTGCTACGGGGGAACCGTGTGCTACGGGGGGAACGGTCAGAACTCGTAGGGCACGCCGGGCGTGACGAGTTCCACATTCGGGAGCCGCAGGGCCTCGAGCTCGCGGGCGATCTCCGCCGCGAATCGGGCCTTGCGGTGGACCACGATCCAGCGGACGTCGCGGCCGAGCTTGGTGAGCTCCTTCGCGAAGGTCGCTGGGCAGTGGTGCCCCGTCGTCGTCGCCAGGTCGGCGAGGCTGTTCGGAAAGCTCACCTCGAGAAACACCGCGTCGAGCCGCGGCGCGGCAGCGAGGTGCTTCCAGATCACGTCCGTCGGACCGGTGTCGGACGGAAAGGCCACCGCGGAGCGGCCGTCGTCCACGAGGAAGCCCAGCGTGTCGACGCAGTGCGAGACCGGTAACGGCGTGATCGTGAGGCCCGCCCGCTCCACCGGCTCGAGCACCGTCAGGGGCGTGCCCGTCACGAACCGGTCGGCGCCGGTCGAAAGCTCGAAGAAGTCGGGCCAGACACGACCGTTGAAGATGTCGCGGTGGATGAAGTCGAGGACGTCCGGAAGACCGAGCAACTCGACGCAGTCGGGCCCCGGCGCGTAGACGTTTTCAAGCAGGATCGGCAGGGTGGCGATGTGGTCGAGATGCTCGTGCGTGAGGAACACGTGACGCACCCGCTCCTGCTTCGCCAGGTCCGCGAGCAATCCCAGCGGCCCCGCGTCGAAGGCGACCGAGTCGTTCACGAGGAACGACACGAGAAACTGCGCCGCAGTGGGCGGGAGGCTCGACGGCAACAGTTCGACCTTCACGGCTGGCCACCCTTCTCGTTCACGAAACCGGACTGCGACTCAGACTGAGAAGAACTCGCGGATCTTCTGGAACAGATCCTGACTCTCGGGAGCCGCCCGCTCGACGCCCGCGATCGCCTGCGTTCGCTCGGACAGCCGCTGTCGCAGAAACCTGCCAAGTTTTTCCACGAGTTCGGGATCCTCCGCCACGATCGCACGGAACGACCCCTTCCCTACCTCGAGGAGCCTGGTTTCCTCGAGCGTGGTGATCGTGGCCACGCGGGGGGCGCCCGTCATCAGCGACATCTCGCCGAAGTAGTCGCCCGGACCGAGCACGGCGAGCTTCACTGCGGGAGCATCGCCTTCGCGGGCCGTCACCTCGACCCGCCCCCGCATGATCACGAACAGGCTGTCGCCGGCCTCGCCCTGGCGAATCACCTGCTCGCCGGCGGCGTAGACGCGATCGGCATTCTCCACCGCAAGCCGGCGGACGAGCTCCGCGCGGAGCGGCTCGAGCATGCCGACCTTCGCGAGACACTCGATCCGTCGCTCAACCGCGGCCTCCGGGAGCTCAGGGGCCGGTGCCGGCAGTTCCGTGAGCCGGACGGCGTGCGTGGCCACGGGGATTTCGATGCCGTGCCGGGCGAGGGCATACCAAATCCGGTCGCGGGCCATGCCGTCCACGCGGTCGCGCTTGCCGAACTCGGTCGTGAACAGCCGCACCCAGTGCTCGACGCCCCGCTCCTTGAAGTCGTTGGTGACCACCGACGCAGCAGGATGCTCCAGCACGCCGAAGCTCCCCTTGATCGCGTCGAGGATGATCGCATGCACCCGCTGCGGCGGCACATCGTAGGGCGTGACGACGTAGAGCGACCGCCGCGACCAGGAATCGGGCTTGGTGAAGTTGCGGATCGAGGCCTGGGCGAGCTGGCCGTTGGGAATGATCACGTAGGCCTCGTCGAGCGTGATCACCTTCGTAGCCCGCCAGTTGATCTCCACGACCTTGCCGATGTGGGCCTGGTTTTGGTCGTACTGGATCCAGTCACCCACCTCGAAGGGACGCTCGGCGTGGATCGCGAGCCCGGAGAAGACGTTGCCGAGGGTGTCTTTGAGCGCGAAACCGAGCGCCGCCGTCACCAACGCCGACCCGGTGAACAGGTTGCCGGCGTTGACGCCCGACTCGTAGAGCACGGCGACGAACGCGGCGACGAACAGCACCCAACGGAAGACATCGAGAAAGATCCGCGGCCATGGCTGGGCGAACCGCTCCCAGATGCCCACCGCCAGGATCAGGAGCGTTGACTGCAGCAGCGACGCCAGCAGGAAGAAGTGGCTGCCGTCGCGGGCCAACACCGGAGCCTCGGGCGACTCCGGAAACAGCAGGCCTGCCAGGAACGGCAGGGGGGACAGGACGAACAGGATGAGCGGCCAGAGCGTGAGCCAGCGCCGCTGCCGGGGAACCAGCACCACCGCGATCACCAGGGTGATCAGCGCCACCAGCCCCTTCCGCTGGAGATCGCCATCCAACGGCCACAGGGCACCGCCCGGCACGGGAATCTGCAGGAGGAGCATTGCGGGTACCGGTTCCATTCGGGCGGGGCAGGCCGTCAGTCGTCGGATTGTGCCGAGCGGCGGCCCGGCCGACAAACCGCCCGCAAAAGCCCCGTAACCGGCTGGCCGCGATGGACGCCGCGGGCGGGATTGGCTATTCTCCGGGGCTTGCCGGACGGGCGATGGTCGCTCGGCCGGGGATCGACAGGTCGGGAGCAGGCATGGTCAAGCTGACGGTTCGTGAGCGTGAGAGCATCCAGGAGGCGGTCCGCCGCTTCCGGAAACTGGTTGAGCGGAGTGGCATCAAGAAGGAGATGCGCCGCCGAGAGTTTTTCGAAAAGCCGAGCGAGACCAAGCGGCGTGCCCGCCTCCGCGCCGAGCGCCGCACCAAGCGTAACCGCCTCCTCGGCGTGTAGCGGCG
>JBBAVQ010000237.1:3176-4966 GCA_040397625.1 Pirellulales bacterium
AAGCCGACCGGCCGTAAGGCCGCGGGCGACCCACGCTGTGCGTGCTACTTCCAGTCGAGCGCCACGTCGAGCCATGGGGCGTCGTGCGTCGGCCAGCCGGTGCTGACCCGGTCCACGCCCGTCGCCGCGATCGCAGCGACCGTCTCCACGCGAATGCCCCCCGAGGCTTCGAGCACCACCGCCGGCGCCCGCTCGTTTCGCAGGGCGACGCATCGGGCAAGTTCTTCCACGCCCATGTTGTCGAGCAGCACGATGTGCGGGCCCGCGTCGAGCACCGCTTCGAGCTGCTCAAACGCGTCGATCTCCACCTCCACCACCATCGCCGCCGCCCGCGCGGGCGGAAACGTCTTGGCCACGAACTCGCGGCTCGTCCGCACCGCCTCCGCCGGCGAGACCCCCTCGACCGCGGCCGCGGCGAGATGGTTGTCTTTGATCAGGATCGCGTCGTGGAGCCCGAGGCGGTGGTTCCAGCCACCCCCCATCCGCACCGCATACTTGTCGAGCAGCCGCCAGCCCGGCACCGTTTTCCTCGTGTCGTAGACGCGGCAGCGCGTGCCGGCGACGGCGTCCACGAGCTTCCGCGTGGCCGACGCCACACCCGACATCCGGCCGAGCAGGTTGAGGACGGTTCGCTCGGCGACCAGCACGCTCCGCGTGGGCCCCGACAGCGTGGCCACGGTCTGTCCGGCCACCACCGCGGCGCCGTCGCCCAGCAGCGGATGAAAAACCAGCCCCGGGTCGGCGGTCGCGGCCACCACCGCCGCCGCCGGCAGGCCGGCGACCACGCCCGGCTTCCGGGCGACGACGGCCAACTCGCTGCGGGCGTCGGGCGCCACGAGGCTGATGCTGGTCCAGTCGCACTCGTGGGCGAGGTCTTCGAGAAACCAGTCGGCGGCCAGGCGGGCCACGTGCGCGGCGAGCCGGTCATCCCAGGCCAGCTGGAGAAACTCGGGGGCGGCGGGGAGCGTGTGCTGGGGGTGCATGGAGGCGAGACCGACGGTTGAGCGGGCAGGCTATCGCGTATCCTATCAAGGGTTTCCGGCTCGAGAGTTCCCGGCCGTCCACGCGCCTCCACCACCACGCCCATGCCCACCGACGTGACTCCCGCCGCCGCCTTGCCGATCCGCTCGCAGCGGGTGCTCGCCGCCGCGATCGCCGCCTCGCTGACGGGCATGGCGGTGTGGTATGTGGCGCAGGGCGGGCTGGCGGGCTGGCTCGTGACCCACGACGCGCCACCCCCGGCCTCGGCAAGGTTCACGGTGAACGTCAACGACGCCGGCGTTGACGAGCTCGCCGTGCTCCCCGGCCTCGGCCCGGCCACGGCCCAGCGGATCGTCGATCACCGCCGCGAGCACGGGCCATTCGCCACCCTCGACGACCTGCTCGACGTGCCGGGCATCGGGCCGGCCACCCTCGATGCCATGCGGTCGCACCTGCGGCCGATCCGCCGCCGCGAGGCCGCACCATGACCCGCGCCGAGGCCAGCCTGCAACCCGGCGTGTTCGAACTCGTGGCCCCCTACGAGCCGGCTGGCGACCAGCCAGCGGCGATCGACTCGCTCGTCCGTGGGATTTCCGAGGGCCGCGGTTCGCAGGTGCTGATGGGCGTGACGGGCTCGGGCAAGACCTTCACGATGGCCAATGTGATCGCCCGCGTGGGCCGGCCCACGCTCGTCCTCTCACACAACAAGACGCTCGCCGCCCAGCTCTACGCCGAGTTCCGCGACTTCTTCCCGCACAACGCCGTCCACTACTTCGTCAGCTACTACGACTACTACCAGCCCGAGGCCT
>JBBAVQ010000238.1:0-4944 GCA_040397625.1 Pirellulales bacterium
CGGCCTTGCGGGCCTCGAGGTTGCGGTAGGCGAAGTAGAGCTCCCAGTACGACTGTTCGGTGTCGCTGATGAGGTTGCGGACACCGGCCTCGAAGTCGGCGAGCGAGATGTCGGCGTTGATCCGGGCGAGGAGCACGCCGCGGAACAAGGGCCGGCCGTAGAGGTTATCGAATGGGTCTGGGCCAGCGATCCGGTTATAGGTGACACCGGCGCCCTGGAGGAGCGGCTGGTTGAACGTGAAATCATAGTTGGTCGTCCAGGTTGCAGGGACTTCACGAATCGGTGAGTTGTTGTTGTCGTAGATGGTGGAGTTTGCAAAACCCCACGTGGCACCGGTCGCGGTTCGTTTCTGGATGCCCGACGTCCAGTTGCCTTGGTCGCCCAGCAACTTCTGCTGGAAGATGAGTGCCCCTGTCGGATTGACGTTCTGCGGCCGGTTCTGTCGCTCCCAGGTGAGCGAACTGGTGAGCTGGGCGTCGAACAGCGCCAGAGCGGCCTCGACGCCCCGGAACGGCTCGGTCTCGGTGATCGCCGGGTCGTAGATGGTCGGCGTCTGCCCGGGGGCCGTGAGCAGCGACACGGCCGGCTCGCCGGTCTGCGGGCGGGGGCCACCGAAGCTCGCGAACCGGCCGCCGAGATTCCGGAGCACCTTGCCGTTTTCGAGCGAGGTGCGGATCGCCTCTTCGAGCGATAGTTCCCAGACGTTGTCGAAGCTTGGGTTCGAGAGCGTCAGCGGTTCGACGGCTCCGGCTGCTTCGTCGAGCGGCGGCTGGTCGCTGTCGGGATACTCGAGTTTCTGAATCGAACCCACATAGTGCGACAGGTCGCCGTCTTCAAAGAAGTAGAACGGCTGCCGCGGCGCACAGCCGCTCGCCACGAGCGTGAGGCTCGTCATGGCCACCCAGAGCTGTTTTGCGAGTCGTTGCACGGCGGGCGCCGGCGGGTGCCGGCGGTCTCGTGGTCGAAACCTGGCTCGAAATGCCGCCGCTGCGCCCGGGGGGATTTCGCCGCTGGTGAAAGCGGCGGCTTCCCGACACGTCGCCCCCCGACTCCGTGTCCGCACCGCGTGCACCAAGGCGCAGCGGCAGCACGTCAGGTATCGGACGAAAGAACCCGCAAACTTGGAACAATCGTCAAAGTCGGCTTGGGTCGCGGGGGTTTGGGAAAGCCTGGGTAGCTGCTGCTCAGTGGCCAGGCCAATCCGGCGTGACGGATGTGGTGACGGATTCCCCATTCCACCAGACGAACCGCGCGGAGACGCCCGGAAACCGGGCGATCATGGCCGGACCGCGTTCGTGACCCAGCACGCTCGCGGCCGTCGCGACCGCGTCGGCCGTCGTGCAGTCGGGGGCGATCACCGTCACCGCCGCCGGCCCGGTGACTCCGAGGCCCGTGGCAGGATCAACGATGTGGCTGAAGCGACGGCCTTCGATCTCAACGAACTGCCGTGCGTCTCCGGAGGTGGTGATCGCGGCGTTCTCGAGCATGACCACCGCCCCGGACCGGTCGCCCGGCATCGGGGCCACCTCGATCCGCCAGCCGGCGGTTCCGGGGGGCGCGGCGGACACGACCACATCACCGGATGCATCCACCATGGCCGATTCGATGCCGCAGCCGGCGAGCACCGCGAGCACGCGGTCGGCAGCGTAGCCCATGCCGATGCCCCCCGGGTCGAGCCGCATGCCGGGCCGCGTCAACGCCACCGTGCGGGCCTCGCGGTCGAGGACGATGGCTTCCACGCCGACAGCGGCCTGGGCAGCCGCGAGTTTGTCGGGCCGGGGCAGGTGGCCTGACCGCCGCGACTGCCGCCAGAGCGTGGTGAGCGGGCCGACCGTGATGTCGAAAGCCCCGTTGGTGAGTTCGCGAATCTCGTCGGCCCGGGCGAGCACGTTCCAGAGGTCGTCGCTCACTCCGACGGGTTTTGGCGTCGGCGCAGCGGCCGAGAGCCGCGAGAGTTCGCTCTCCGGGTCGTAGTCGGAAAGGATTCGTTCAAGCCGCCCAGCCTCCGCGAAGCCTGCGGCGATCGCCCGCTTGCCGTGGTCCCGGTCGCGGGCGTGGACCGTGATCGTCCAGGCCACGCCCATCAGCGGCGTGGTCTCGGCGACCCGCACCAGCGGGGCAGCCTTGGCGGCCGGTGGACCGGGCATGGCGGTGCCGCGACCGCAGCCCGCGCAGGCCAGGGCTGCTGCCACCACAGCCAGTCCGCGATACACTGCGAGTCCCATGGGCGACACTTCCTCGTTTCCCGCCGTCGCGATCACATTTGAGTGTACGCCGCTCCGGAGCGTACCCCGGTTCGACATCCCGTTCGACGCCTCGCCGGTCTACCGGGCCAGGCTTGAGCGGATGCAGCGGGCCGTGGCCTCCCACGGCACTCGCAACGCCTACTACCTGAGCGACGGTGGATGCACCTTCCGGTTCACCAACGATCCCGCCCTCGGCTGGGTGCGGTTTCGGTTTGAGGGAACGCTGCTCACCGATGATGCCGATGCCCGGACGATCGGCAGCGATCTCGATGTCGCCCTCGACCAGGAAACCTGCGACTGGCTCACGCAGCCGGCGGTCGAGTGGCTCAAGCTGGCCGCAAAGCACGCCGTGGAGATCGAGTTCGACCGCTACATCGCCGCGGGCGATCTCTCCCGGGCCCTCGAACGGCTCGCCCGCGAGCAGGCCGCCAGCGACGCCGCCGGCGGCTACCTCGGCATGAACCTCTGATCGGGTTCACACGTGATCCTCGTGGGTCGTCACGGCACGCCCCGCAGCCGGCCGGAGACATGCTCGGCGCCGGCGGGACTTGTGAGTTCTCTGCTCAAACGCTTCGGAGCGACCGCCTCGTGGCACAAGTCTCACCGGCTTCTGCGCGTGCCTCCGATCCGGCTGCTCCCCTTTCCGGAATCGCATGAGATCCCAATGCGAATTGAGAACACACACAGGTTGAAAACCTGTGCTACGAGATGCAGCCCCGAGCCTCGCGAACGCGAGGTCAGCGTGCGAACCGGATGACGTCGGCTCAGGTCGCGCGGGGGCCGATTTCGAGCAAGACGCTTTCGTGGTCGCGGCCGCGGATCGGCCACGAGGCGAGGCGGCGAATCGTCACCCGCTTCGTCAGACCGCGGAAGCGGGCGTCGTCTCGCTCCTCTTCCCACCGTGGTCCCTTCACCACGAGCAGGCGGCCGTAGCTGCCGGCGATCGGCTCGAACCAGCCGAGGAGTTTGCCGAGCGGCGCCACGGCGCGGACGACGAGCGTGTCGAAGCGGTCGGGCCCCGACGGCCGCGTGGCGACGAGCGACTGCGCGGCGGCTGCATGCACCGGGATCGAGAGGCCCGCCTCGCGGACGATCTCGCCCACCGCCCGGGCCTTCTTCGCCACGCTGTCGCAGAGTTCGACCCGCAGATCAGGGCGGAGGATCGCCAGGATCACACCCGGCACGCCGCCCCCCGTGCCGACGTCGAGCAGCCGCTCGCCGTGGGCCAGGTGCGGGGCGATCGCCGCAGCGTCGGCCACGTCGCGGGAGACAAACGCCTCGGCATCGACGTGTCGCGTGAGATTCAGCCGCTCATTCCATGACCAGAGGCTGGCCGCATACGCGGCCAGCCTCTGCATGGCTTCAGGCGGAACGACGATCCCGAGTCGATCGCACTCCGCCGCGATCGCCTGCACGAGGTCGTCGCTGATCACTTGATGAACAGCATCTCGCGGTAGGTCGGCAGCGGCCAGAGGTCGTCTGGCAGCAAGACCTCGATCTGATCGGCGGTCTCCCGCAGCGACACCATCGCCGGGATCACGCTTCCATAGAAGTGCTGCACCTCCGCCCGCAGGTCGCCGCCGCCGTGGTGGCCGAGCGCCTTCTCGAGCGACTCGATCCGCCCCTCGAACTCGCCGACGAGCTTGGTGAGCTTGTCGAGCGTGCCCATGTGGGGCGTGTTGCCCAGACCCTTGAGCTTGGTGGCAATGTCCACCAGTTCGCCCTGGTAGCGGTACCCTGCCGGCAGGATCATCGTCTTGGCGATCTGCAGGGCGGCCTGCGCTTCGGTGTTGATGTCCTTGCAGTACCGCTCCATGTAGATCTCGTAGCGGCTCTGCATCTCCCGCTTGGAGAGCACGCCGTACTTCTCGAACATGTCGAGGTTCTTCGGGGCCACGAGCTGGTCGAGGGCCTCGGGGGTCGCCCGGTGATTCGGCAGGCCCCGCTTCGCGGCCTCCTCGTGCCATTCCTGCGAGTAGCCGTTGCCGTTGAAGATCACCGCCTTGTGCTCGGAGATGATCTTCTGGAGCAGCTTCTCGACGGCGCCGGCAAGCTTCGCCTGGTCGCCGCCCGTGGCCTTTTCGAGCTCGGTGGCGATGTAGTCGAGGCTCTCGGCCATGATCGTGTTCAACGCCACGAGCGGACCCGCGATCGACTGGCTCGAACCGACCGCCCGGAACTCGAACTTGTTGCCGGTGAAGGCGAACGGGCTCGTGCGGTTGCGGTCACCGGCGTGCTTGGGAAGTGGCGGCAGTGTGTCGACTCCGACCGTGAGCGTGCCGGTGCTCTTCGAACTCGTCGCCTTGCCCTTTTCGATCTGTTCGAACACGTCGGCGAGCTGTTCACCGAGGAAGATCGAGATGATCGCCGGGGGAGCCTCGTTGGCGCCGAGCCGGTGGTCGTTGCCGCTGGAGGCCACCACGGCGCGAAGCATGTCGCCGTGCTTGTGGACGGCCCGGATCACCGCGGCACAGAACACCAGGAACTGCATGTTGGCGTGCGGCGTCTCGCCCGGTTCCAGAAGGTTGCCGAGCTTGCAGCCGAGCGACCAGTTGACGTGCTTGCCCGAGCCGTTGATGCCGGCGAAGGGCTTCTCGTGCAGCAGGCAGGCCATGCCGTACTTCTGGGCGACCCGCGTCAGCGTCTGCATGATCGCCTGCTGGTGGTCGGTGGCGATGTTGGCGTTCTCGTAGATCGG
>JBBAVQ010000239.1:0-3258 GCA_040397625.1 Pirellulales bacterium
CACGCTGGACGCCGCCCCACACTCACCCCACCCCATGCCTCACGGCGTTGGGCTAGGACGGACGGTGACCTCTCTTACAGTTCACCCTTCACGGCGAGTTCGTGGAAGTAGTGCGGCACCTTCGTCTGGTTGGCGAGCAGCCAGTCGATCGACGGCTCGTGCCGCATCGCCTTGCCGATCGCCTTGGCCGTAGCCTCGCGGTTGGTGCGGAAGAGGATCTCGGGGTCGTACTCAGCCTCCACGATCGACGGGTCGAGCCAGACCGAGACGATGATTCCGAGGTCATTGGCCTTCTTCTTGGGGATGTCGCCGGCCCGGACGGCATCGAGCACGCCGTGGGCGATTGCCGCCTGCACGGTTCCCATGAGAATGTTCGTGTATTTCTCGCTCTTCACAGTCACCTTGCTCACCATCAGCGTGGCTGGCCGCACCTGGACGTCGGAGTTGAGGATCGCGAACACCCGCGAATGCCCCTTCGTCTGGTCACCGAGAAGGTTGGCGATCGCGTAGCCGACCGGCCCGTCGAGTTCGCCGATCACCACCTCGGGCTCGGCCGCGCTCCAGGCGGCCTCGTCTTCGACGAGCGCCTCACCCGTTCGTAGCACGATCCGGCCCTTCGCCACCGGGCGGCGGGCTGGTTGCTTCTTGGCCATGTCGTTCTCCTGTTAGAGGTATTTCCTGCGGTTGACGGTCGCCTTCCAGCGGCCCGAGTCGGCGATCTCGACGAGCTGGGCCTGCGTGAAGCGATCGCCGTGCTCGAGCACCGCCCGGCGGATCACTTCCTTGACGTCGGCGCCGGTCGCTCCCTCGAGCAACTCGGCGAGCGCGTGGAGATCGAGGTCGAGGCCAAGTGGTCCGAGGTGCCGCTCCAGGATCCGCGCCCGGCTGGTGGCGTCGGGCATCGGCAGCGTGATCACCATGTCAAACCGGTTCGACCGCTGGGCGGCCGGGTCGAGCGACTTGGGGTCGTTGGTGGTGGCGATCGTGAGGATGTCGTCCCGCTGGCGAACGCCGTCGAGCGTCGAAAGAAAATCGGCAAGCGAGGTGTTGGTGCCGCTGGAGTCGCGGTGGCCGAGCACGAGGTCGATGTCGTCGAGCACCACGAGCGTGGGCCCGAAGGTGTCGCTCTCGGCGTAGAGGTCGGCGATCGTGTGCCGCATCGCGTTGGCGTCGGCGAGGATCGTCGTGTAGCGGCCGGCGAGTTCGCTGGCGATCACGCGAACGAGATGCGTTTTGCCCACGCCCGGCGGCCCCGCGATCAGCATGCCCCGGTTGGTGCCGAGGCCGAGCGACTTCAGCAGGTCGCGGCGGCTCGTGGCCGAGGCGAGGAACACGTCCACCTCCTGCCAGACGTCGTCGGGCAGGACCAGCCCGCCCCGCTCGCTCGTGATCGAAGGACTGACGCTGATCCGCACGCAGCCGTCGTTGACACAGGCCTCGAGCACCCGGCCGCGAAGCGGGTTCTCGGGCGTCTTGAGCCGGGCTCGAAATGATTCAAGGGTCTTCTCGGCGACGGCCTTGGCCGTCTGCGACGAGAGGATCGCAAACTCCCGCTGCCAGTGGCGGTCGTCGATGGCCACGCAGAGCGGCTCCGCGGCCAGCGTGCCTCCCGGAAAGAAGGCGACCAGCCGCCCCGGCACCGCCACCTTCTCATCGGGGCCAACGTCGAGCTGCGACCAGGTCGGCGGCAGGCCGTCGCCGGGGGAGCCGACCACGATTCGAGCGGCGTGCCGCTCCATCTCCAGCCGGAGGAGGTTGCCGAGCACCGCCAGCGACGTGCTCGGGCCGGTGAACTTCGTGCTCGCGATGTCGAGCTGATCCACACCAAGATGACGAACGGCAAACTGCGTGGGCGAGAGGACGGTCGTCGGCTCGTTGCCCACCAGTTCGCCAAGTGTGCGGAGGGCCGCTCGCGTCTCGTCGGTGGACGCCGAGAGGATCGCGTCGATCGTGTGGCCACCGGTCGCGGAAGCAACGTCCTTCATGCGTCTATTCGGCTCTCTGGGGAGGACTGCTCGGGTGCATGCCGCGGCGGACATGCGGGCTACACTCTAGCAGACAGATTGGCCGCACTCGGCGGCTCGTCCATGGTCCGAGGGAGGCTGGCGGCATGCACTGGATCTATCTCGCGATCGCGATCGTCGCCGAGGTCGTCGGCACGACTTTCCTGAAGGCGTCGGCGGGGTTTACGAAGCCTGGCCCCAGCCTGATGGTCCTCGCCGGCTACGGCGTGGCCTTCCTCTTCCTCTCGTTCACGCTGGAGCGGATCCCGGTGGGCGTGGGCTACGCGATCTGGTCGGGCGCGGGCGTCACGCTGATCGCCCTGATCGGCTGGCTCGCCTTCGGCGAGAAGCTCGACCCGCCGGCGGTGCTCGGGATGTCGCTGATCGTGGCGGGCGTGGTGGTGCTGAACCTGTTTTCGAAGGTGGCGGCTCACTGAGGCGATCGGCCAGTCCGCACGACCTCTCCCGACCTCGATAACCCCGAGGGGGTGCCCGCCATTTTCTCAGGGGAAATGCGGCCGATGCCCGGGAAAAAGCCCCTCCACTGAGTGGACGGCCCCGTCCCGGCGTTCCACAATAAGCAGCGGTGCGGGCCTCGCGGATTTCCGCTGTCGGCAGACGCGCGTGACACGCGGCCCGCCATTCGGCCTTTCGGGGTACAGGGCGTTTCAGAGGGTCTCTGGCCGATGGGCCCATCCGAATCCAACGAGAATCGCATTCCCGACGAGGCGACGGAGTTGCTCGCCGCAGCACTCGCTGGTTCGGGGGCAAGTCTGGGGAACTTACTCGATCGTCATCGCAACTATCTCATTCTGCTGGCGACACCCCAACTGGTGGGCCCCGGCCGCAAGCGCTGCAGCGAGTCCGATATCGTGCAGGAGACATTCCTCGAGGCTCATCGCGATTTCGCCGCGTTTCGCGGAACCACACTGCCGCAGTTCCAGGCGTGGCTGAGACGCATTCTCAGCAACAACGTCCTCGCCTTTCTCGAACGGCACGTCTGGGCCGAGAAGCGAGACGTGCGGCGGGAACAGTCTCTCCATACCGTCGCGGCAGGCCTCGACTGCTCCGCCATCAACCTGGAATCGTTCATCGCTGGTTCTGCGGATTCACCGAGTGAGTGCGCGATGCGGCGCGAAGACTCCCTCGTGCTGGCGGATGCGATCGCATCCCTGCCCGACGATTATCGTGAGATCATCATGCTCCGGACATTCCAGGGCCTCTCATTCGACGAGGCGGCAGCCAGCATGGACCG
>JBBAVQ010000239.1:3358-4925 GCA_040397625.1 Pirellulales bacterium
TGCTCCGGACATTCCAGGGCCTCTCATTCGACGAGGCGGCAGCCAGCATGGACCGCACCGCAGGGGCCCTCCGGATGCTCTGGATGCGCGCGCTGGAATCGGTGCGCGCGAGACTCGACAAAGGCCACCGGCATGACTGACGAGGAGCTGTTCGCCGTCGTTGACGACTTCGGAGAGCGACTCCGCAGGGGAGACGCGCCGTCCGTGGAAGACGTGTTGTCCCGCCATCCAGACGACTCGGAAAGATTGCGGCCCTGCCTCGAGGCTTTGTTTCGCCTGCATCGCGTTGTTCCAAATGTCGCCGAGCCGCTTGCGTGTCCCGAACGCATCGGCAACCATCGAATCGTCCGGGAGATCGGCCGCGGCGGCATGGGGATCGTCTACGAGGCCTTCGACGAACGGCTCCAGCGAACCGTCGCCCTGAAGGTGCTCCCCGGCCGTGCCGCCCTCGATCGCCGGTACGTCAGCCGTTTCCACTACGAAGCTCAGGCGGCGGCACGCCTCAGGCACGACCACATCGTGCCTGTGCACGAGGTCGGCGACGATCAGGGAACGCTCTACTTCTCGATGCAGCTCGTCGACGGCCGCTCACTCGACCGCGAGGTGGAGCACGCGGACCACTGGCCTCCGCTCGGCAGGGATCTCGGGCGATTCGTGGCCGAGGTCGGCCGGCAGGCCGCATCCGCACTGCAGCACGCCCACGAGCAGGGCATCGTGCACCGCGACGTGAAGCCCTCCAACCTGATCCTCGATGCTGCGGGCAGGGCGTGGATCTGCGATTTCGGCGTGGCGCGAATCTCGTCGCACGAGGCGGTCACGAAGACCGGCGACGTGCTCGGGACCGCGCGGTACATGAGCCCTGAACAGGCTTCCGGCCGGGGTGAGTTGATCGACCGTCGGACCGACGTGTATTCGCTTGGCGCCACGCTCTACGAACTGCTGACGCGTCGCCCGGCGTTTGCGGGCGACGACCCCCTGGATCTCCGCGATCGCATCCTCACGACGGAGCCGGCCGCTCCGCGTGCCATCGACCCGGGAATCCCTCGCGACCTGGAGACGGTCGTTCTCAAGGCCATGGCCAAGGATGCCGATGAGCGATACGAGACGGCCTGCGATCTGGCCGATGACCTTGGCCGCTTTCTGAAAGGACAGCCGATCCTGGCCCAACGGGCTTCGTGGCTCGATGTCGCCGCGAAGTGGACTCGCCGGCATCGTGGCCTCGTAGCGGCCGCGGCGGGAATCGCGGTGCTGACCACGCTGCTGACCTTCACGTCTGCCGTCCGGTTGGCCCGCGAGCAGTCCCGGACGGCGGCGGCCCTCCGCCAATCACAGGATCGCTTCAGCCGGCTCCCTTCCTTCGTCGACACCTTCGTCACCGGGCAGTCCGATCGACTGCTGGACGTGCCGGGGGCCGAAATGATCCGCCAGCAGTTGCTCCAGGAAGCGCTCGGGTGCTTCACCGACATCGATCTGCTGGCGGACCCCAGCCAGAAGCCTGAGGTCGCTCGGGATCGCGCCACGGCACTTTCGATGCTGGGAGCCGTCGCGATGAAGCTGGTCCGCCACG
>JBBAVQ010000240.1:0-4923 GCA_040397625.1 Pirellulales bacterium
GTCGAGATCGAGCAGGCGGCGATGGACGCCTGCGAGCGGGAACTCAATCACCTCCGCCGCTACCGCCGCGTGTTCAACGGCGTGGCCACGATCGGCCCCATGCTCGGCCTCTTGGGCACCGTGTTTGGTTTGATCCAATCGTTCAACGACGTTGCCTCCGCCGGTGCGATGGGCCGCCCCGACCTGCTGGCGAAGGGTTTTGGCGAGGCGCTGATCACGACCGCCATGGGGCTGCTCGTGGCGATCCCCGCGATGGTGCTCCACTCGTTCTTCACCGGCCGCATCGACCGGCTCGCCATCCGCCTCGACGAGGTCTGCCAGCAGGTGATCGACGCGATCTCGCAGGAGTCGCTGACCGAGGCGAAGGCGATCGGGGAGTCGCGGCGCCGGGCCGCGGGGTGAGCCATGCCGCTGGTGCGACTCGACGCCGAGGAGGATCCGGTACCAAACCTGGCGCCGATGATCGACGTGATCCTCGTGCTCACGATCTTCTTCATGTGCGCCACGAAGTTTTCCACGGATGAGCGGCGGTTTGATCTCGATCTTCCCAAGGCCGGGGCCGCGGCGACCGCTACCGACGGGCGGCCCGAGGTGATCGAGGTGGAGTCGTCCGGGGGCCTGCGGCTTGCGGGGGAGCAAGTCGAGGCGGCGGCGCTCGTCGAGCGGCTCTCCGCGGCTCGAACCGCCCGGCCCGAGCTCTCGGTGATGATCCGCGGCGAGCGGGCCGTGCCGCATGGCCGCATGGCCGAGGTCTACGAGGCCTGTCGCGCCGCGGGCGTGTCGCGGGTGGCGATCGCCGTGCAGTCGCGGCCCGAGAGCCGCACGAGGTGACGTGTCGGCAATGAGCACCGCGGCGATCGTCTGGATGGGCGTGGCGGTCGCGGCGGCTGCGGGCCTCGTCGTGGTCGTGCGAACCAGGTGGCTGCAGTCGCGCACGCTCGAGAAGTGCGTGGCGCTCTCAGTGGGACTGCATGCCGTGCTCGCGGTCATCTGCGCGTTTGTCGGCGGCTGGGCGCCGGCGTCGTGGGGCCACCGCGACGAGGGGCGGATGACGATCGTGATGGCGGTGTCGGAGGAGCCGAGCGACGCCGCGGCCATCGAGGGGGCAGCCGGCGACCGCGACGCGGCCGATGGGCCGCTCGATCCAGATGGGTCCGCGCTGGAGCCGGCTGAACATGCCGACGAGTCGCCACCACCACTCGTGCCGCTGGTTGCTGCGGCGGAAGCGCCTTCTGCGCCGCCCGAAGACCACGTGCCGCTGCTCGATGCGCCGCCTGCGGCCGAAGCCACCGATCCCGTCGCCCCGTCCGACCATGCGACCGCCGTGGACTCCGTGGCCGCGATGGAATCGTCGCGAACCCGTGATCGCGGGGCCCGCGCCGTTCCCTCCATCTATGCCGATCGCGTGGGCGAGCGGAGGGCGGCTGCGGCGCTTGCCCGTGGCGGCTCGGAGGCCACGGAGCGAGCCGTGCAGGCGGGGCTTCGCTGGCTGGCGGCGGCGCAGTCGGCCGACGGTCGCTGGGAGGCGGCTCGCCATGGCGCGGGCATCGAGCGCACGGCTGAGGGACGCGAGCGTCGGGGCGTTGGCGGCCGCACCGACCACGGCGTCACCGGCCTCGCGCTCCTGGCGATGCTCGGCGCGGGCAACACGCATCGCGACGGTCCGCACGCGGCCACGGTGGACCGTGGCATTCGGTTTCTCGTGGGGCGACAGCGGGCCGACGGCTCGTTCGCCGGCGACGCCGAGTTTTTCGCGGCGCTCTACTGCCATGGGATGGCGACGATCGCGGTCGCCGAGTGCCTCGCGATGACGGGCGACGAGTCGCTGCGGCCCGCGGTGGAACGCGGCGTGGCCCACACGTTGGCGATGCAGCATCCGGCGACCGGCGGCTGGCGGTATGCCGCCGGCGACCGCGGTGACACGAGCCAGTGCGGCTGGCAGGTGATGGTGCTCGCGACAGCGCGCAACGCCGGCCTCGGCGGGTTCGACGCGGCCGAGGCGCGGGCGCGGGTGTTTCTGCAGAGCGTCGCCAGCGGCGCGGCGGGGGGCTTGGCGGCCTACCGCGCGGGCGAACGGCCCAGCATGGCGATGACGGCCGAGGCGCTCTACTGCAGGCTTGTACTCGGCGCGTCGCCGGCCGCGCCGGCCACCGCAGAGGCCCTTTCAATGATCTCCTCGGCGCCGCCGACGCCCGCCACCGCCAACGCCTATGCCTGGTACTACGCCACCGTGGCCTCGTTTCATGCGGGCGGGCCGCAGTGGGATCGCTGGAACGCGCAGCTGCAGGCAACGCTCGTGTCGATGCAGCGGCGCGATGGTGGCCCGCTCGACGGCAGCTGGGATCCCGACCCCGTCTGGGGCGGGCACGGCGGACGTGTCTACTCCACCGCCCTGTCGGCGATGACGCTGGAGGTCTACTACCGCCATCAGCCGTTGCACGAGCGTGGGCAGCGAATGGCCCGCGCACCTGCTTCGGCGGCGGCTCCGTAGGTTGCCGGGAGTTTGACCGGGGCGACCGAAGGATTAGACTTGATTCGTGGGCGTTTGGCCGCCGGCCGCGGCATCGCCCCCTCTGGAGTTCACCCTTGATCAATCCGCTGTTTGCCATGTTCGGTCTCGGTCCCACGGAACTGCTGATCGTGGCGGCGGTGGTGCTGCTCCTGTTTGGCACGCGGCTGCCCAAGGTGATGCGGTCGCTCGGCGAGGGCATCGTCGAGTTCAAGCGGGGTGTGCAGGGCATCGAAGACACCGCTCCGGGCGCGCGCGATGCGGGCCGGACCGACGCCCGTTAGTTCCCCGTAGGCGGCCAGCATGTTCGGCCTTGGCCCCTTCGAAATCGTGTTGATCGGCGCGATCGCCGTGATGCTGTACGGCAAGCGTCTGCCCGAAGTGGGCCGTAGCTTCGGCAAGACGGTCGGCGACCTCCGCCGCCAGTGGCAGCAGCTTTCGCGGGAGCTCGAGGTGGCTGCGAACGCGGAATCCTCGGCATCGCGGCCGACCAGTCGCCTGGGGCGAAAGTTCGACGACGAGCCGGCGGGGTCGCGAGTGGTGGAGTCGCCGCGCTTCGATCCGCCGCCGGCCGACTGACGGCGACTACGCGGAACGCGTCGACGAAGTGTCTGTGTCATCCGAACACAGGCACATCCCGCTGAATCCAGTGGAAAGCCGGCTGCCCCGCGACGTCTTCTTGATGCCGCACGTCCCGCTGCCAACAGTTCGCCGTCGCCAATCGTGGAAGACGAGTTGCCGGGGTTCCGCTTCTTCGCGGAGCCTCTGCACAGCGTAGGCCAATGCAGGTGATTGCCTTGCGGCAATCTCTCCTGCATTGGCCTCTTTTTTTGTGCGACGGCATTCACGCCGTCGCGTGTCGAGTCAGCGGACGACGCGTTCTTGAGAACCCGTTCGTGGAGCTGCTCGATGAATACTGCTCGTTGCGATTGTTTCTGCCGGTCTGTTCCGTCGCTGTTTTCTGCAGAGCGTGATTACCGCGGCGTGTTCGGTCGCGGTGGCCGTCGTGTGTCGCCGTTTCTGGCGGTGGCCGCGATGCTGGTCGTTGTCGGCGGGCTCTGCCGGCCGGCGGACGCGCAGGTGGTCACGTGGGACTTCACGTTGACCAGCGGCAGTTGGACTCGGCAGAACGTGGCGCAGGTGGGCCCGCCACCGGTGGACCCGAAGTGGGAGTACGGCGAGAACTTTCTGAGCGGAAACCGATGGAGCGTGTCGAGCGGGGAAACGCCGGCAACGGGTAACTACCTGACCAGTCCGTTGATCAAGCTGGACGTTCCGGCAGACAAGTTCACCTTCACGATGGCGCATCGCTATCGATTCAAGAGCGATGACGACAAGGACGACAAGGACAAAAAAGACGACAAAGACAAAAAGTCCACGCCCATCCCTCTCGAAGCCGGGCAGCTCGAATACAGTCTTGACGGCGCGAAGTTTCTGCCGGTGTTCGACAACGATTGGGTGACGAGCGGAATCGTCAGCGGCAACGTCTCGCCGTTCGTGAACTACGCAAACTGGGTTCCTCCCATGTACATCCCGGGAGCAAACGAGTTTCCCTTGATCCAGGACGGCGCTTCGTTTGTCGGTTCTTCGCCGAGCCTGCCGAGCTGGGTCGGCAGTCAGACGCAGACCGTGGATTTTCCCGGCGCCACAACCACGCTTCAGTTCCGGCTCACGCATGCCAACCTCGGCGAAGACGATCTCATGGCCGCAAGCAGGTTGTTGAGTGACTTCGGCGCCGGTGGCGACGAAGACTGGGGCAAAGGAGACTGGGGCCACGGCAAGGGCGGATGGGAAGTGCGGTGGGCGGAGGTGGAGATCGTGAACCTGCCCGAGCCCTCGACCTACGCCATGCTGGGCGTGTGCTTGAGTCTCGCGGCCCTGATGTGGTGGCGGCGGCTGCAAACAGCGAAAGCGGCTGCCTGAGCCGATGGTTCGTGTCGTTGTGATCTCACGCTGGGCAGGGCATCGCAAGGTGCTCTGCCCGGTGGTGTTTTCGGGCCGGGGCCGGCGAGGTTGAGCATGATGCCCGAGCAGGTTCCCGCGGGCTCTGGGCCGACAAGGCACGGGTGCCGCCGTGAGAGTGGCGGGCCAGCGAGAAGGGCCGCAAGGGCGAGCCGATGGGGACGCAGTAGTCGGCTGGTCGCGTCGCATCGCGTCACGCCGTCGTTGCGACAGGAAAAAGCGGTTTTCGCCGCACGATTCTGGGCCGATTCATGCGTACCCCGTTTGCGCCCCGATTTCTCCCCAGCGGGCTGCACGTGAGGCACTTTGCGCGCGATGGGCGCGGGTGTAGGATTCGAGGCGTCGATGTGATTTCCGTGCTGAGAAACGCGGTGTTTTTGATCGCTCGCGGCACGTGTCGGGCAACTAGCTCAGTTGGTTAGAGCGCTACGTTCACACCGTAGAGGTCACAG
>JBBAVQ010000241.1:0-4902 GCA_040397625.1 Pirellulales bacterium
CACGTTCGCCTTCGCGGCGGCCGGCGACACCAACCTCGACTGGCAGGTGGACATCATCGACGCGGCCAACTTCCTCGCCGGCGGCAAGTTCGACTCCGGCAGCCCGGCGAGTTGGAACGAGGGCGACTTCACCTACGACGGGGTCGTGGACATCCTCGACGCCGCGAGCTTCCTTTCCAACGGCCTGTTCGACGCCGGGGCCTACAACTCGGCTCCCGGGGGGGCTTCGACGGTGGCCGCGGTGCCCGAGCCGGCCGCCGGAGCGTTGCTGGGAGCCGGGCTTGCCGCCCTGATCGTCCTACGGCGTCGGTCTGGAGGGGGTTGAGCGACCCTTTGCTTCGCGAGTTGCGTATTCCCGGCTATCCTGGTGATTCTCCGACCCAAGGCTGAATCTCCGACCCTCGATCGGGGTTTCACCAGCCGAAGCCCCCCGCAACGGGGGAAATGGGAAAGCCGCGTGAGACCGCTCCTCGCCCTCACCGCCGTCGTGGTTTCGCTGACCTGGGCCGCTGCGGCCCAGGCCCAGTTGCGGATCGTCAACTACAACGTCAACAACAGCGACCCAGCCGCGTTCGGGCCCCGAACCGGTATGGATGCCGTGTTTCGCGGGATGAATGCCTCGGCGAAGGGCGGCTTCGCCAAGGCGATCGACGTGCTGATCCTGGGCGAGGCCGAGTCGGTGGCCACCACCGGTACCGCCTACGCAGCCCTGCTGAACTCCGTCACCTCGGGGACGTCTTACCTGCGATCGACGGTCGATGCCGGCAGCACCGGATCGGGCCGGCCGGTCGCGGTCTACAACTCGGCATCGGTGACCCTCCTTGCGGAGAAGAAAATCGGCTCGCTCACCGGCACCGCGAGCCAGCCACGGCAATCAATGCGGTATCAGTTCCGACCGGTGGGCTACGACTCGACGGCCGATTTCTACGTCTACGCCAGCCACTACAAGGCCTCGACGGGGGCCGCCAATGAGGCGGAGCGGAACGTGGAAGCAAGGGCGATCCGTGCCGACGCCGATGCCCTGGGGCAGGGAGCGAGCGTGATCTATGCGGGAGACTTCAACTTCTACTCCTCGAGCGAGGCGGGGTTTCAGACGCTGACCGGCACCGGCAACGGCCAGGCGTTCGACCCGGTCAACCGGGTTGGCAGTTGGAGCGGCAGCACGACCTACAAGGACGTCCACACGCAGTCGCCGGCGACCACGGCTGTCTTCAATGGCCAGGTGACGGGCGGGGTGGACGACCGGTTCGACTTCCAACTCATCACCGGCGAGGTCCGTGACGGCGGCGGTTTCGACTACGTCACGAACTCGTACTGGGCGTTTGGCAACACCTCAACGCACGCGATCAACCAGGCGATCTCGACGGGCAGCGCCGCCACACTGGCCGCCCGCATTCCGGGGTACACGTCGGCCCAGGCCACGGCCGTGCTCACGGCGCTGACGCAGGTGACCGACCACCTGCCGGTGCTGGCCGACTACCAGCTGCCCGCCAAGATGGCGGCCTCGCTGGCCGCTCCGCCGGCCCGCGCGATTCGGGGAGCCATGGTGTCCGGGACGCTGACGGTGTCCAACTCGGCGTCGGTTGCGGTGGCCGCCGGAGCCGACGGCCTCGACTACGCGTTCGCGGGGACGGGCGGGTTCGCCGTGAGCGGCACCGGCAGCGACGCTGCCCTCGGCGCGTCGAACACGCATCTCCTCACCTTCAGCACCACGGCGGCGGGGCTGCGAAGCGGCACGGTGACCGTGACGGCATCGAGCCCGCAGGCGATGAATGCCACGTTCAGCGGCACCAGCTCCACGAGCGTGCTCGACCACGCGATCGGCTCGTTCGCGTCGGCTGCCACCACCACGTCGCTTACGCTCGATTTCGGCACGCTGATTCGGGGAGGGGCCTCGGGAAGCTCGTCGTTCTCGATCTTCAATCGTCCGGCCACGTCGGGCACCGCCTGGACGGCCCGGCTCGACCTCGATGGGGTGTCGTCCACGCTGCCCGCGGGCGTGTTCTCGACATCGCTTGCCCCGTTCACGAACCTGGCGTCGGGCTCGTCGCGGTCGTTTGGGGTGGCGATGAACACCGCCACCACGGGCTCGTTTGCAGGCGGCTACACCCTCGCGATGTCGGACGAGGATCTGCCCGGGGCGACCGCCCAGTCGCTCTCCATCTCGATTCGGGCGATCGTGATGCCGCCCCTCGCCGGCGACGTCAACTTCGATGCGTTCATCGACATCCTCGACATCGCCGACTTCCTGGGGGGAGGCCGGTTCGACAGTGGTCTTGCTGCCGGCTGGTCCGAGGGCGACTTCAACGCCGACAGCCAGGTGGACATCCTCGACGTGGCCGACATGCTGGGGGCCGATCGGTTTGACAGCGGCGACTACCGCCCCGCCGGCACCGCGTTTTCCGCGGGCGTGGCCGCGGTGCCCGAGCCCACGGCCGGCCTGGCGACCCAACTCGCTCTCGCCGGCGTAAGCATCGGTATGCTGAGAAGAGGTCGGCGGAAAAGTCCGGCCTGACGGCCGCATCAGCCGGGTTTTGACTGCACGAGCGTCGGAAGGGGCCGCCCATGACACCAGGGATCCGCCGGGCCTGCATCGCCATCGCGGCGGTCGCCGTGCTGGCGACGATTCTTCCCGATGCGCGGCGCGCGGCCCGGGCTGCCGGCACCATCGATCTCGGTCTGGCGGACGAGTTCACGCTCTCGCAACCGGTCGTGCAGATCCAGGTCGGCGGTTTCGGGGCGCTCGATCTCAACGAATACCTGCTCGATACCGGCGCTAGCGGCATCCTCGCCGGGGCCAACTCGTCGGCCGAACTTCGGTCCAAGGGGCTGGTGACGGAGGCGACCTACGTCGACTTTGGGGTGGCCGGCCCGCAGTCCACCGGCGTGGCGCGGCCCTACGACTTCTACTTCGCGGGCAGCGACGGCGTGCCGCTGACGCTGCCCGGGGTCCGCATGCAGACCTCCACCGGCGATTTCGCCTTCTATCAAGGGATCGCCGGCATGCCGCTGATGGCCGGCCGCACCGTCGGGTTCAATCTCGCCTCGCAGGCCGACATGAATGACCTGCGGATCGGCGTGGCCTTCGACATTCCGATGTCGCCCACGCTTTCGGCCCACGAGTACAGCGTGCCGCTGACGATGGTCCAGTTTCCGGCGAGCGGTCAGCAGAATCCCACCGATCCGCTCCCCGCCAATGCCCCGCTCCCCTTCGCCCCGGTGACGGCGCAGTATGGAGCCACGAGGAAGACGGCCAACTTCCTGCTCGACACCGGGGCCCAGCAGTGCATCCTCTCGCAGGCCATGGCGTTTGATCTCGGCCTCGACATCAACGCAAACGGCAGCCTCGATGACGATGCGATCTCTTTCCAGACGGTTGCGGGCGTCGGCGGCTCCATCGACATCCCGGTGCTCCGCATCGACGCCCTCTCGCTCCAGGCTTCCAACGGCGTGGAGTTCCTGTTTCGAGACATCACCGTCGGCGTGATCGACATCGACCCCGCGTTGCCGGGCGTGCTCGGGATGAACGTGCTCAACTCCGGGTGGGAGATGTACGCCCTGAACACGTTCCTGGGCATGCCCCCCGGACCTCCCGGCGCCTTTCGTCGGGTCGATCTCGATTTCCGGTCGGCGGCCTCGCTTCAGGGGGAGATGCGGCTCACGCTCGATTCCTCGCGAGATTCCTTCATCTCGGAAGGGCCGGTGACGTTCGCGGTGGCCGCCGGGACGCAGACCCAGGCGGAGGCCGGGCACGCGGTGATCGCTGGACCGGGGGCCTTGACGAAGACCGGAGCAGGCATCCTGGTGCTCGATGCCGTGAACACGGTGACCGGCACCACCTTCGTGCAGGGGGGCACCGTGCGGATCGTCGCGCCGAACGCGCTCTTCGGGAGCCCCACCGTGGTGCAGGCCGGCGGCAGGCTGGAACTGCCCGGCACGACGCCAGCGCGGCTGCCGGTGGTGACGCTCGACGGCGGCACGCTCGCGGCCGGCAGCATCGCCGTCAACGGGTCATCGGGAATCACGAGGTTCGAGATCGCCGGTGGCGAGGTGGTTGGAAGTCCGGCGGTGTCGGTCGGTGTCGCTGGCCGCATGGTGCTTTCGGGAGCAATCCCGACCACCATCGCCGTCTCGTCGCTGGTTGTCGATGAACAGGCTGGCGGGCTGCTCGATCTGGGAAGGGGCAGGGTTTTCGTGGCCGCTGGCGGCATGACGCGCGCTGCCTTGCTGGCCGACCTGGCGGCAGGACGTGCCTCCGGGGAATGGAACGGCACGGCCGGCGTGACGTCGTCGGTGGCGGCCGCCGATCTGGGCCGCGGAGTGCTGCGGAGTGTCGGCTGGACGGAAGCCGGCGACGGCGGCCTGCTGGTCGGCTATGCGGCGCCGGGCGATGGCAATGTGGACGGCATCGTTGACATCCTCGACGCGGCTGGGTTTCTCGCCGGCGGCAAGTTCGACAGCTGGTCGGCTTCCGTGTGGAACGAGGGCGACTTCAATCAGGACAGCATCGTGGACATCCTCGATGCCGCCGACTTTGTGAGTGTCGATCTCTTCGATCGAGGCGACTACGTCTCGGCTGCGGGAGCCGGGACGGCCGCCGGGGTCGCAGCCGTCCCGGAGCCGTCGTCGTTTGGATGGTTGGCGGTCGCCGCCGCGGCGGTGATCCTCGCGCAGCGGCGAAGCCGCTCGTCAGGGAGCCCAATCGCGTAAGCGATGGGGGCCGTCGCGAGGCGGAGATCGGCATGACCTCGGCCGTACGCCTTACGGCGTTACGCTTCCTGCGGGTCAGGGAGCCCAATCCGGGTTCAGGAAGCCCAATCGCGTGAGCGATGGGGGCCTGCGCGAGGCGGAGATCGGCATGACCTCGGCCGTACGCCTTACGGCGTTACGCTTCCTGCGGGT
>JBBAVQ010000242.1:0-4901 GCA_040397625.1 Pirellulales bacterium
AGCGGATGCAGCGTCTCGAGGCCGAGCTTCGTGAACTTCGCCACGTCGAGCGTGTCGCCCTCGATCGAGGCCATCATCATCCGCGTGAAGGCGTCGAAGTCCTGCTGGCCCTCGCCGCTGCCCAGGTAGATGCCAAGCCGCGTGGGATCGGCGGGCAGGCCCTCCGGGAGACCGGCGTCGCGCATCGCCTGCAGCGCCGCGCCGGCCGCGAATCGCGTGTGCCGACCGCAAAACTCCCAGGCCTTCGGATCCTGCCCCTCGGCGGCGATCTCCCAGCCCCGCACCTCGGCGGCGATCTTCGTGGGAAACTTCGCGGCGTCGAAGATCGTGGTCCGCCCGACACCGGAGGCGCCGGCGACGAGGTTTGTCCAGAGCTGCTCCACGTTCACGCCCAGGGGCGTGATGCAGCCGATGCCAGTGATCACCACCCGCCGCCTGCCGCTGGACATCGCCCGCCTCCGCGTCGCCTTACCAATCGGGCCGCGACAGCGGGTTGCCCGCCTCGTCGCGACCGATCTCGTAGATGTGCATCTGGTCGAGCCACCGCAGCAGTTCGTCGGTCTCGAAGAGCTTCGGCACTCCTTCGCCCGGCTCGAGATGGGCGAAGAAGAGTTCGGCCTGGCCCTGCACCCGGTCGCCGACCGTGCTGGTCACCTTCGTGAGCGATCCGGCCGGCTTGAGATCGAGGACCTCGGCCTTGAAGCGGATCGTGTCGCCCGGCACCGCGTCGAAGAAGAACTCCGCCGCCGCCACCTTCGCGAGCACCACCCGCCGGTTGAAGTCGAGCGCGTCGGCCACGAGCAGGCCGGCCGCCTGCGCCATGCCCTCCACGATCAGCGAGTTGGGCATGATCGCCACGCCCGGAAAGTGGTCGTGAAGGTGCTCCTCGGCCAGCGACACGTTCTTCACGGCCGTCGCATGGCGGCCGCGGATGAACTCCTCGTAGCGATCGATCCAGAACCAGCGCATGAATCCGTTTCCGGCGGTCTGCCGCCTCCTCCGGGGAAACGCGAGCGGGCACCTGCTGCGGCCCGACCCGCCGTTCAGGCGGCCAGCTTGCTCTGCACGTACCGCACCATGTCTTCCACGGTGAGGGTGTTCGCGAAGTTCTGGACGCTCGGGTTCGACTCGAACTTGGACAGGTCCGCGAACGGCATCCGGGCCTTGAGCGCCGCGATCCCGGCGGGCGTCACCTTGCCGTCGGCCACGAACTCGGAACTCGACAGCACGTCCTCGGGGAAGAGCTCGCCCCGCGAGATCTTGATGTTGAAGGCCTTCTCCAGCCGGAACACGATGTCGAGGAAGTCGATCGACTCGGCCCCCAGGTCACCCACCATGGTCGCGCCGGGCGTGACATCGTCCTCATCGACTCCCAGGGCATCCACGAGGGCAGACTTCACCTTGTCAAAGATTTCTTCGCGGGACGGCATCGACGATTCACCTTGGAAAGGGGGATGGAGCGGCCAGTACGGTGCTGTGTGTTGTAATGTCGGCCAGCAACCATGGAAACCCGAAGGTGCCCATTTTCCGCCTGCGGAACGGGGCCAAACGGAACAATCGGCCTGTATTTTCGGCCAATTCGGAGCCGGGCGGCGTCAGCCGCCGGCGGCGGCCAAGGTGGCCGCGGGAGCCGCTCCGTGGGCCACGTAGGCGACGGGCTTGTGCTGGCTGCCGCCGCGGGCCGGGTGGAGGATGGCCCAGAACTTCCGCATCTCGGAGCGAACCCGAGCGTCGAGGGCGGCCCCGTGGGCCAGTCGGTCGGCCATGTTGTACCGCTCCAGCACGAGCCGGGCGGTGAGGCTCGTCCGGTCGCCGACGGAACCGCTGGCCTTCACCGAGGTGGTCTTTTCATCCTGGGCCGTCACCTGCACGTTCACGGTGAGCACGCGGCCCGGCTCCACGAAATCGCCATACTTCACGTTCTTGGCCACCCGCAGCACCACCATGCTGTGGGCGAAATCCTCGCCGAGCCGGATCGTCCACGCCGCCGCCTGGGTCAGCGCCTCCAGCATCAGCACCCCCGGCAGGACCGGAAACCGAGGAAAGTGGTCGCCCAGATACTCCTCGGCGAGCGACACCGTCTTGATGGCCGTGATCGACTTGCCGGGCTCGACCTCGAGCACCCGATCGAGCAGCGTAAACCGCATGATGACCTCCTTCGCCAGACGAGCGAGAGTATAGGGGTCGAGAGTCTCACCACAACCTCGGCAGCGTGGCTTTTCGGGCGGCTGCCACGCTGACAGCCGGCACGACCCGCGCGACTGCCAACCTTTCACACCGCCGCCGACCGCAGGCCTGTTTTCTAGCCTAAAAAGCCCCCCTGCCCGTGGTGTTCGGGCGTTCATGGCAACTGGCACGCTGTTTGCATTTTCCAATGCCAAGGCCTGCCGGAGCGTCCGGCATGGCATCTGGTCCTGCATCGACGTGAACCTGCGTCTTGAACTTGAAGAAGAGGAGCACCACCATGCCGACATGCCGCCCGGGATTCGCGCTCCCGTTTGACGAACTGCGCGAGGAACTCGACCGCTTCTGGACGACACTCACCGCGGCCCCGCCGATCCACGGCGGGGGCGTGAGGCCGGGTGACGGCGTCTTTCCGGCGGTCAACGTCAGCGAGAGCGACACCCTCGTCACGATCGAGGCGGAACTGCCCGGCCTCGACACCGGCGACGTCGAGATCACGGTGCACGGCGACGAGCTCGTGCTCAAGGGCTCGAGGCCCGCGGCGACAGACGAGCCCCGAGCCGAGCAAGGCGACGCGAACGCGCCGCCGAAGGAGCGCGTCACCTGGCATCGTCGAGAGCGGGGCTACGGTGCGTTCGAACGGCGGCTGACACTTCCCGTGGCGGTCGATGCCTCACTGGTCGAGGCGCGGCTCGTCCAGGGAATCCTCACCGTCACCTGTCCGAAGACCGCGGCGAGCCAGCCGCAGAAGGTCGCGGTTCGCTCGTCCTGAGTTCCACTGCGTCCCGGTTTTGAATCCCCACACCCACGCCAAGGAGGATCGATCCATGGTCACCCAGTCCGAATCGGCCGCCGTGCGGCCGGACCGTTCCCTCACCTACCAGCCCCACGTCGACATCCGCGACCTCGGGCCGGAGGTGGTGTTCGTCGCCGACGTCCCCGGCGCTTGCGCCGACGGCATCGACGTCACGTTTGATGGCGGTGTGCTCACCGTCCGTGCCGATGTCGCGTCTCGCGGTCTGCCGGGCCGCACGGTGCGGCAGGAGTATGGCATCGGCGGCTACCGGCGGTCGTTCCGCCTTGGCGACGGCTTCGACGCCGCGGCGATCTCCGCCGACTACCGCCGGGGCGTGCTGACGATCCGCGTGCCGCGGGTCGCTGCGGCGCTCCCGCGGAAGGTGCCGGTCGTCGGCGGAGCCTGAGGCCGGCCCTCGGGGCCGAACGGTATGCTGCGAGGCCGCGGGGGCGATGGCTCCCGCGGCCTTGCTCACGCCCGACTCTCTTGCTCGCCGTTCATGCCGCTCATCCTCACGCCCCGCACCAGCACGAGCGCCCCGCTCGCCATCGACCTCGCCGGCATCGTGCCGGAGCGGGTCGCGCCGCTGGAGCGTGCCCAGATCGCGCGGCTCCCGGTGCGGGCCGACGGCCACGCGTGCGAACTGGGCGAACTGTTCGACGCCGAGGGTGATGCCACCGATCTCGCGATCGAGTGCCGGGGCGATTTCTCCCGCGTGCATCGCGTCGCTGCGGGCATGACCTCCGGCGTCATGCGCATCGCCGGCGGCGTGGGCCGCCATGCCGGCGAGGCGATGGAGGGCGGCCGGCTCGAGATCACCGGCGATGCCGACGACTGGCTAGCCTGCGAACTCGCCGGCGGCGACGTGCGCGTGGACGGCAGCGCGGGCGACAACGTCGCAGCGGCCCTGCCCGGCAGCAGGGTCGGCATGCGGGGCGGCCGCGTGATCGTGGCGGGCAGCGTGGGCCACCTGGTGGCGTCGCGGCTCCGCCGCGGCGTGGTCGCCGTGGGCGGCGGCTGCGGCGAGGGGGCCGGCTTCGAAATGCGGGCGGGCACGGTGCTGATCGGCGGCGCGGTCGGCAACCAGCCTGGGCTGGGCATGCGACGAGGCTCGGTGATCGCCCTTACCGACTGCCCCCGGCCGCCGGCCACGTTTCGGCGAGGCGCGGCCTGGAGGCCCCCGTTTCTCAGCCTGCTGCTCCGCTCGCTGTCCGCGGCAGGATTCGCGCCCACCATGGCGGTTTTTCCCGAAAACTGGCGGCAGTGGCACGGCGACACCCTTGCCGGAGGCCGGGGGGAACTGCTGCATCCCGCGTGATTTTGCGGGCGGCACGCACAAGCCTTTGATCGCCGCGGATCCTCGGCTATCTTTTGGGGTTCCCCGATTTCCGGCCCCCCACGAATCATTCCATGCCCACGATCAGCCAACTCGTCCGCAGTCGCCGCCGTCCCAAGCGGAAGTTTTCCAAGTCGCCGGTGCTCGACCGCTGCCCGCAGAAGCGGGGCGTTTGCCTGCAGGTCCGCACGATGACGCCGAAGAAGCCGAACTCGGCGCTTCGCAAGATCGCCCGCGTGCGGCTCTCCAATCAGAAGGAAGTCACGGTCTACATCCCGGGCGAAGGCCACAACCTTCAGGAGCACTCGATCGTGCTCATCCGCGGCGGCCGTGTCCGCGACCTTCCCGGCGTCCGCTATCACATCATCCGCGGTGCGCTCGACACGCTCGGCGTGCAGGGCCGCAAGCAGTCCCGGAGCCTCTACGGCGCCAAGAAGGGTTAATCCAAGAAGGGCTCATCTCGAAAGAACACGACCATGGGAAATATCACCGCCAGCCGCGAACAGCTTCGTCCCGACCCGCGTTACGGGTCGCTCCTCGCCAGCAAGTTCATCAACTGCCTGATGGAGGACGGCAAGAAGAGCG
>JBBAVQ010000243.1:0-4893 GCA_040397625.1 Pirellulales bacterium
TCGTTCCCCCGTAGCACAGGTTTTCAACCTGTGGAAAACTCGCTGCACAGGTTTTCAACCTGTGGAAAAACTCGCTGCACTGGTCTTCAACCTGTGCAGCATCACGCCGGCCGCCGTTATCGCTCGTCGCTGGAGCCGCCGACGAGATAACTGGCGTAGTAGAGCAGTGTGAGAACGCTCTGCAGCGTGCCGGCCACATACGTCCACGCCGCGGCATTGAGCACGCTGTTCACCGCCGGCATCTCGGCCGCGGGCACGATCCCGAGCGTCACGAGTTGCGCCTTCGCCCGATTGCTGGCGTCGATCTCCACCGGCAGATTCACGAGCTGGAAAAACACCGTGGCGGCGAAGAGCGCGATCCCGAGCCAGGCGATCGGCTTGAGGGCCAGTCCCAGTCCGATCATGAACACGAAGAAGCCGAGACCGCTGCCGAGATTGGCCGTGCCGACGGCGGCGTTGCGAACCGCCATCAACGAGTAGCCCTGCGCGTCCTGGAGCGCATGCCCCGCCTCGTGGGCGGCGATGCCGACCGCCGCCAGTGACCGCTCCCCATACACGCCCTGCGAGAGCCGCAGCACCTTCGCCTGCGGGTCGTAATGATCGTTGAGCTGCCCTGGCACGGCCTCGATCTCCACGTCTCTCGCACCGGCCGAATCGAGGATGAAGCGGGCCGCCGCCGCGCCCGTGAGAGCCGCGGGCTCGCGGGAGGCCGCCGCGAAGGCTGAATGGACCCGCCACTGGGCCCACATCGCCAGCAGCATGGCCGGGGCGATCCAGATCAGGTACGCGGGGTCGAAGTAAAAGCCTGGCATGGGGTTGGTCGTCTCCTGGGGGCGACGGTCGGCGGGCTGGTCGTTCCGAAACTATTCTTGGGGGTAGTCCGGCGGCCGATCCGCCGGCACCGCCGGCCTGTTCATGCACTACGCACCACGACACGTTCTTGTTCCCTTCCGATTCGCGGAATCGCTCCTGGCCTGCGTGGCGATCGCGGCCCTCGGCTGCGGCGGCGAGAAACCACCCATTCACTCCACGCCGGCGGCGGTTTCAGCCGACGCTGACGATCTCTGCCGACGGATCGACGCCGTGCTCCTCCACGCCCGGAACGGCCGCCTGCTCGACGCCGGCGTCCATGGGGCGTGGCAGGTCGTCCATGGCATCCTCGCCTTCGGCCCCGACTTTCCGGTCGCCGTCAGGGGCGGCACGCCGGCAGCCCTCGGCTACCTGCTCGACGGCGGATCGCTGATGGGCTGGAAACTCCGCCCCGGCTCAGCGGGCGTGCTCGCGATCGTGGAAGAGGGAAGCACGATGGGCCAGGGTCACCCTGACCAGTGGCTCGGCTATCTGTCCCAGTGCGGCGTCGGGGAAGACGGCGACCGGCTCGCGGGCGGAATCCCTCTTCACACGCCGCTCGTGGTGGGCGGCCGGACGTTCACGGTCGCCGACCTGCTCGCCCAGGCTCAGCACGATATCCGCGCGGGACAGGAGGCCACCTGGACCCTGATGGCGCTCTCGGCGTGGCTGCCGCCCGACGCGACATGGACGGCAGGCGATGGCGACCAGTGGACGACCGAGCGGGTGGTCAGGATGGAGGCAGCGGCCGACATCCCGACGGCCGCCTGCGGCGGGGCCCATCGCCTCTATGGGCTCGCGGCGGCCGTCGATGCCTATCGCCGCGCGACCGGCAAGCCGCCAACCGGAGGCTGGGCCGAGGCGGCGGCCGTCGTCGATGCGTCGCTCGATCGTGCCCGCCGCTTCCAGCAACCCGACGGCTCGTTCGCCGTGCGGCCCTTCGAGCGGCCGGGCACGTCGCCCGACGTATTCGACCGCCTGAGCGCCACAGGCCACGTCTTCGAGGTGCTCGCCCTTTCGCTCGACGACGAGCGGCTCGCCGAGCCCTGGGTCGTCCGCGCGGCGGAGCGGCTGGTCTCGCTCCTGGAGCAGACCGCCGACCTCGACGTCGAATGCGGCGGCCTCTACCACGCGGCCCACGGCCTCGCACTGTACCGCCACCGCATCTGCGTGGGGTCTGGCACCCACGGCTTTGCCACCCGTCCGCATACCCCTTAGTCTGATGCCGAATCTGGGTTTCGGGTTGTCAGGGCAGCAGCCCTCGCCTCAGGGATGACGCCGTGCACGGCCTGATCTTTTTCTTCATCCACAAGTTCGCCGAACGCTTTCCGACCGGCTCCGCGCCGCGCGGCAGGTCGGCAGCGGGTTCGTCGATGTCGGGCTCGTCAGTGTCTGGCTCGTCGGTGTCGGGCGAGAAACACCTCCCTTCCGGCGTCTATCCCGACGCCGACGCGGTGGCGATGCTCGAGGAACTCGCCCTGGCGACCGGCCGCCCCCTGGCCGAGATCGTCGGGGAGTTCGGAGAGTTTCTGGCGCCGCATCTCGTGAAGGTGGCCGGCACGTTCATCGACCCGCGATGGAAGACGCTCGACCTGATCGAAAACACCGAAGCGATCATCCATCGGATGGTGCGCGTGGAAAAACCCGGTGCGGCGCCCCCGGTGCTCGAGGCCTTCCGTGCCGCCCCCGACGAACTGCAGCTCGTCTATGCGTCGAAGCGGAAGCTCTGCCTGCTCGCCGCCGGCATCGTCCGCGGTCTGGCGACCCACTTCCAGGAGCGGGTCGTGATCGAGGAGCCGAGCTGCATGCACCGCGGCGATGCCTTCTGCTCGTTCGTCATCCGCCGCGATCAGGGCGACACCCAGCCGGCAGACTCGCCGCTGACCGCCACGCTCGTGAGTGAATCGGGCTTCGAGGTGCCCGGAGATCCCGGCGTCGTGATGGACGAGCCGACGCCCCGGGCGATCGGCGACTATCGGGTGCTCGGCCTGATCGGTTCCGGAGCGATGGGCCGCGTCTACCTGGCCCACGACGACCGCCTCGACCGCCGAGTGGCGATCAAGGTGATGTCGGCCCGTTACGCCGGCAACCCGACCGCCCGGCAACGGTTCATCCGCGAGAGCCGATCCCTCGGATCGATCGAGCACCCGCATGTGATGGCGATCCATCAGGTGGGCGAGCATGAGGGCGTGCCCTACATCGTCATGCAACTGCTCGAAGGGCGGACGCTCCGCGACCACAGCGACATCTCCGGCCCGCTCCCACTCGGCGACATCCTGCGGATCGGCAAGGAGATCGCCTCGGGGCTCGCCGCCGCGCATCGCCGCGGCATCCTCCACCGCGACATCAAGCCGGCCAACGTGTTTCTCGAAGGCGAGACGCGGAGCGTGCGGATCATCGACTTCGGCCTCGCCCGCGAGATCGACGGCCACGCGGCCGCCCTGACGCACGACGGGGCGCTGGTGGGCACTCCCTCGTACATGCCACCGGAACGAATCGACGACGGTGAGCTCGACGCTAAGAGCGACCTCTTCGGGCTCGGCGTGATGCTCTACGAGCTCCTGGCCCGGCGTCTTCCCTTCGAGGGCCGCACCATGGCCACGGTGCTCACGGCGATCGCCAAAGGCACTCCCATGCCGCTGCACGAGGCGGCACCGCACGTGCCGCGGGAGGTGAGCGATCTGGTGATGCAACTGATCGCCCACGACAAGGCGGACCGGCCGGCCGACGCCCGCGCCGTGGCCGAGCGGCTCGCGGCGCTCGAGAAGACGTTCGCGATCTGAAGCGGATCACGCCAGCGAATCAGGCGTGCGATGGGTTACGCGTGCTTCGCCGCCTCGAGCTGCGAGTGCACCGCGTCGGCGAGCACGTGAAGGTCACCGTGCCAGTCGATGGTCACGCTCTGCTGCGTGCCCAGGTTCTTGAACTGGGCCGTGCCGGCGGCGAACTCGTCACTGCCGATCACGAGCGCCGCGGGAAAGCCCCGCTTGGCTGCCAGCTTCAGCTGCTGGCCGACCTTCTTCGCCTCCGGGAAGAACTCGACCGCCATGCCGGCCGCACGAATCGCGGTGGCGATCCGCAGGTAATCGGCGAGGTGCCGCTCGTCGAAGTGCACGAGGAACACCTCGGCGGGCGTCTCCACCGTCGCCACCCGGCCGAGTTCCTCGAGGCCGGCGAGGAGCCGATCGATGCCGAGCGAGGCCCCCACGCCCGGCAGGTGCTGCTTCGTGTAGAGTTCGGCGAGGTTGTCGTAGCGGCCTCCGGAACAGATGCTGCCAAGCGCCGGCAAGTCGTCGAGGAAGCTCTCCAGCACGATGCCGGTGTAGTAGTCGAGGCCCCGGGCAATCGAGGGGTCGATGACGACGCGGCCATCGACCACACCCGCCTCGCGGGCTCCCGCCACGATCGCCGCAAGCGCCGCCACGCCGGCCCGCCCCTGCTCCGAGTCGCCGACGAGGGCTTCGAGCCGCGCGAGCACATCAGCCGGCGACCCGGCCAGACCCGCCATCTCGAGGAGCGCCGCCACGGCATCGGACGCCACGCCATGCGCGGCGAGTTCCGCCGCGACCGCCTCGGGGGTCGCCTTGCCGAGCTTGTCGAGGCTCCGCAGCACCGCGGTGGACTCCGCGGCGAGGCCCAGCCGACCCAGGATGCCCGCGAGCACGCGGCGGTCGTTGAGTCGGATGGTGAACCGCTCGATGCCGATCGCCGCGAGCAGATCGTGAACGACGAGCACCATCTCCAGATCGGCCACGGGGCTGGTGGTGCCGATCGTGTCGAAGTCACACTGCATGAACTCGCGGTAGCGGCCCCGCTGCGTGTTCTCACCCCGCCAGACGGCCGCCATGTGATACCGCTTGAACGGCAGCCCCAGATCGTGCATGTGCTGGGCCGCGAACCGGGCGAAGGGCACGGTCAGGTCGAATCGCAGTCCGACATCGCGGCCGCCGTGATCCTTGAAGCGGTAGAGCTGCTTGTCGGTCTCGTCGCTCCCCTTGCCGGTGAGGATCTCGAGGTATTCCAGCGCCGGCGTGTCGATCGGCG
>JBBAVQ010000244.1:0-4888 GCA_040397625.1 Pirellulales bacterium
TCTCGAAGCGGCCGTCCCGCTCGAGCACGTCGGTGATCAGCTCGACGAGATCCTGATCGTCATCGACGACGAGGATCTTCCTCCGCCCGCTCTCGAGGGCGTCGGTCGGGATGCCGTTGTCCCTCATGAACAGGAACAGCTGGTCCCGTGGAATCCTGCGGAACCGGCTGCCCGGCACGCGGAACCCCTTCAACTGCCCCGAATCGAAGCAGCGAATGATCGTCTGCTGGCTCACCTTGCAAATCTTGGCGGCTTCGCCAGTCGTATAAACGGTCTTTTGCATGTACCACCCTCTCCCTAGCCGTGGTGCAGCTAGTAAATACGGTGCCCGGGGCCTCCTCACCGGCGACTCAGCCCCGAACGCCTAGGCCTCCTTGCCAGGAACACTCATCCAAACCCGCCGGAACTTTCGTCAACGTCGCACTCCGTGCTTTCGACGCCGACGGGTGTTTCGAACCAGGGCCCGCAAAGATTCGTGACAGGTGGGGAAAGAAGGGGAAGGAGAACTCCGTTCCTCGTCTTGCCTCCGTGCGTGCCATCCTTGCCAGACAACCCAACTCTACAGGTCCCTTCCTCAGCGAGTCAATATCGACCCAGTCGGCGCAAACGCCTTGCCCGCAAGGGTTTTACGTGAAGCCGCCAAACACGCTGAGGATTCAGGCCCCTTCGTCTCACGCAGACTCACGAGGGCACGACGACCTCGAGGAGCTCGATCGCGGGCTGGCCACCAACAAGGATCTCCGCCACGCGGCCGCTGAGCGGCTTCCGCTCGGCGATGATGCCGCCGAGATGGGGCCCGGGCTCGATCCGCAGCAGGCTCACCCGCTGCACGTCGCAGAGCAATCCGGCATTGATCAGGATCCTCCCCAGCGGCTCGGCGGCTCGGCGAATCGCGGCGGCAGTCGCGGCATCGACCGCCGCGAGATCGATCCGCACGATGCCGTACTGCACCACTCCACCATCGGGTCGAACGAGCAGGATCTCGCGGGCATACCTCGCCCCGCCGCCTTCGGCCGCCTGCTGCTCCGACACGACCCGCACATCGAGGCGACACGCGTGGTGCCGCTCCATCGTCACCGTCATGTGGCTGCGGTGGTCGAGCAGCTGTCGATCGACCGCCGACAGGTCGCCAACATCGACGGCGGTGATCGTGCCGAACGCCGCGACATTCGGACAGAAAAGCCGTACGAGACGTTCGGCGCGGCCCACCGCATCGGCACGGTCCGGCGGCGATCGGCCAGCGGTCATCGTCCGCCCGGCGCACCGGCAGGCACGGCGAGATCGAGAAGAAACTCGAGCACCTCGCTGAGCCGTGGCATTCCACAGGCGGCGACTGCTTCGCCGGCAAGCCGCCGCTGCTCCTGGGCGATCCGCGTTGCCCTGGCGACAACACCCGCCCGCTCGTAGAGCCGGCGCACCTCGGCGAGTGCCGCGGCATCGCCCGCCTGCCGGGCCCGCGCGGCTGCCTCGACGAGGGCAGCACGGTCGCGCGGCTCCAAGCCCTCGACCGCCAGTGCCCAGAGGAGCGTCGGCCGGCCTCCGATCAGGTCGCCAGCCGCACGGCGATCGTTCTCCAGGTCGCCCGCCCAGTCTTTGAGATCGTTGAGCACCTGGAAGCCCGTGCCGACATGCAGGGCGTAGCGGCCAATCGCCGCCGCCTTCGCAGGCGCGGCGCCGGCGAGCCGCACCCCGAGCGCCACCGCGGCCTCGAAGGCGGGCGATGTCTTGAGCCCGTAGATCTCGAGCGCCTCGCCCGGCGTCAACAGACGGTCGGGCATCCCCGCCGCCGCTCCGTCCCGCCACCACAGCTCCGCCCCCTGGCCGCGAGCCAGCCGGACATGGGCATCGGCGAGGATCGACACCGCGTCGCGAATCGTGGTCGCATCGAGGCCCGGCAGCGAGGCCATGATCGAATAGCCGGCGCCGAGCAGGTAATCGCCGGCATTCACTGCCGAGGGCACGCCCACCTCCTCGTGCAGCGTGGCGCGGCCGTAGCGGATCTCGTCGGAGTCTTCGATGTCGTCGTGGACGAGCGAGGCCTTGTGGAAGATCTCGATGGCGACCGCGGCCGCCTTGGCCGAACCGCGTGCCGTGCGCCGATCCGATGCGAACGCGGCGGCCCGCACATCCGCACGATCGACGAGATCGGCGGTCACGGCGTCGAATGCCGCCAGCGTGACGAACGGCCGCAGGAACTTGCCGCCGCGGGCGAGAAACTCGCCCGACATCCCGGCGGCAGCCTCCAGCGGCAGCCACGCCGCCGACTCCGCCCCGGCGTCGCCGAGCATGCCAGGCATGCCCAACTGATCCATGAGCGAGCGAATCGCCCCGGCCTCGAACATGCCGGCAGCCTCGCGGAGCAGCGGGAGGTAGTCGCCGGCCGGTGCCGCATCGCCGCCTGCCACACCGAGCAGCCCGAGCACCCAGTCAACGTCGATCGCCGCCGCAGCGAGGGCCTCGGCGCACGTGCCTGCCGGCGCTGCGACAGGCTGGTAGGGCACCGCCGCGATCGGCAGCGCGAATGCCGGAAGCATGGCGAAGGCCTTTTCGAGATCGGAGAGTTTCGCCACGCCAAGGACGCCGTCGTATTGTCCCGTGAGCAGCGATCCGATCGCCGACACGGCCTGCGACGTCGATTCGACGGCCCAGCCCTGATCGCGTGCTGCGGCCCAGATCGTGGCGACGCCGCACGACGCGCCGCACACATGCGGCACGCCCGTGTCACCCGCATCCTCCGCCAACGGACAGTCTGGGAGGAGGAGCAGGCGGCGGCCCGAGGGCACCGTGGCGAGTCGATCCCGCCAGTGCTCCGAGACCAGGGCCACCATGGTCCAGCCCACCACTTCGTCGGGGGCTCCGGCGCGCTGCACGATCCGCTCGGCCTGATCGCGGAGCCCGGCGGCAGACCGCGCGGCCGCGGGCATGCCATCCACCTTCCATGAGGCGACGCAATCGGCTGCCACCGCCCGCAGTCGATCCCTGAGTTGGCGGGAGCCCGGGCAGGCGTGACCGGGAACGGCCCGGGGCAGGGCCACCGTCGCACCGGCATTCGCCTCAACAGCCGCTGGGTGCACGAAACATCTCTCAGGAGGGAGCGCGGGCGGCGGCGAGCCGCCCAATCGCTAGCAGAAGCCTAGGAGCACCACCGCCGGGTGTCGAGTGTCGGCATCGTCAGGATGCGGCTTTTTCCGCATCGCAAGGCTCGAAAAACGATGGGAGCAGCGAGTCAACCCGCAGCAGTCCCGCGCGGGAGAGGACGGGCTGCGGGGCGATGCTCTCGAGCCAGCCGTCGCGAGACAGGCGATCCCAGGCGCCCCCCCATTCGACGACCGGATCGACGCCATACTTTGCCGCCAGCCGGCGGGTGTCGAGGGTGCCCTTCTTGAGGCCGAGGATCAGTTCGCGAATCAGCAGTTCCCGCCGGGTCGGCCGCAGGCCGCGATGGATCGGCAGCCGGCCCGCCTCAACCGCTTCGAGATAGGGATCCCAGTGCGGCTCGTTCTGATAGTGGACGCCCGAGAGGTGGCCGAAGCTCGCCACGCCGAGGGCCACGAGGTCGGCGCCCTCCCAGAGCATGTCGCGGTAGCGGAAGGAAACCCGGGCCGCATCCCGCACCAGCGTGTATCCGCTCGACACCGCGTAGCCGCGGCTGAGAAAGTGGTCGAAGGCCTCGCCCACCCAGCGGCGCTTCGTGGCCCAGTCGGCGACGGGCACGTCGCGGCCCTCGCCCTTGGCGTCCTTGACGAACACCGTGTTGAAGGGGAGCTCCATCTGGTAGATCGTCACGCTGTCGGGCTCGAGCGTCAGCGTCTTCTCCACCGTGGTCGCCCACGACTCGTCGGTCTCGCCCACCATCCCCGCGATCAGGTCAACGTTGGTGCTGGGAAACTCTGCGGCCTTGATCCAGTCCCAGGCTCGCATGATCTCGGCGGAGAGGTGGGCCCGGCCGTTGGCCTCGAGGATCTGGTCGTCAAAGTTCTCGACGCCGAGCGAGATCCGCGTCATGCCGAGGGCCTTGAGCGCCTTCACCTTCGGCTCGGAAAGCGTGCCCGGTTCGCACTCGAACGTCACCTCCTCGGCGTCGTCCCAGCCGAAGCTCTCGTGGATCCCCGCCACGAGCCGCTCCAACTGCTTGACGCTCAGAAACGACGGCGTGCCGCCGCCGAAGTAGACATAGCGGAGACTGCGGTCCGCCACCGCCGGCTGCCCCGCCGCGGTCGCCGCCTCGCGGGCCAGCGCCAGCGAATACCGCTCCACGTCGCTCGCGGCCACGTCGGTGTAGACGCGGAAGTAGCAGAACTTGCACCGCTTCCGGCAGAACGGGATGTGCAGGTAGAGGCCGAGCGGCACATCGGTCGGCGGCGCCGCGAAGGCGGCGCGCACGTCGGGCAGGGCAGCGGCCGTCCACCGCGCGAAGGGCGGATAGTTGGCGACGAAGTAGCTGCCGGGCTCGGTCTGCTCGGTCATAACCCCCGCGCCGCCAGGAGGTCGTCGAAGTCGCGGAGGTGGTAGGCCACCTTCGCCTTGTCGAGCACGCGGCAGAGGCTGCGGACAGCGACCCCCATGCCGTCGGGGCCGCTGGTGCCACCAAACTGGCCGCCGCCGCGAACGTGCGGTTCGAGATCGAGAAACACGCCCGGAATGCCGCGGCGGGAGAGCTTCTTGGTGAGCGTGGGCAGCATCCCGCGGAGGTCGGCAAGGATCTTCTCGTGGCCGCCAGCGCCGATGTCGGCCGGCACGAAGTGGGCCAGCGCGTCTTCCTCGACGTGCTTCCCGCGGGCGGCGGCCTTCACCGGCCGGTAATCCTTGATGTGCACCCAGCCAAGGCCCGGCTTCATCGCCTCCCACTGCTTCCAGACCTCGTTCGTCGAGAAGCCCTGCACGATCA
>JBBAVQ010000245.1:0-4861 GCA_040397625.1 Pirellulales bacterium
GGCAGTGCGCGCCCGCACTTCCAGCGACTGCGTGCCGCAGTCGAAGCCCGCGACACTCGCCGATCCCGACGTGGCCGCGAGGTATCCCAGGAGCGTTCGCAGCAGCGTGGTCTTCCCGGCTCCGTTGGGACCGAGCAGGCCGAAGATCTCGCCCTCACGAACCTCGACCGTGCAGCCGTCGAGGGCGGCGAACGAGCCATACCGCTTCGTCAGGGCCGCGGTGCGGACAATCATCGGCGGCTCGGGAAGGCGGGGGCGAATGGAAGGCGGGCGAGGCGTGACTACACGACGCTGGGCTATAAGACGCTGGGCGGCGACGGCAGGGAGGCGCTCACGCGTGCCCCTGCCACTGCCGCCAGAAATAATAGCCCGCCAGCGCAAAGCCGATGATGGCCACCACCCGGCGGAGCGTGGCAGCGGGGAGTTTTCGGGCGATCCGCGAGGCGGCCAGGCTCCCCGTCATCCCCGCCACCACCATCACGGCGGCGTGCGGCCAGGAGACGTCGTGCGTGCCCAGAAACGACCCGGCGACGAACACGGCGGTGGCGATCCCGTTGACGATCATGGCGAGCGAGTTTTTGACCGCATTGAGCCGGTGAATGTCGCCCAGGCCGAGCAGGCCGAGCATCGCGATCATGAGGATGCCGATCCCGGCGCCAAAGTAGCCGCCGTAGAGGCCCACGAGCAGCTGCAGCCCGCATGCCGCCGCGATCCGGCCGGGCGAGGCCGCGCCGCCACCATGCGCCCACGCGGCCACCCGTGGCTGGATCGCAAACAACACCGCGGCCAGCAGGATCAGCCAGGGCACGAGGCCGTCGAACCACGCCGGCGGCAGGCAGAGCACGAGCAGCGTGCCCACGGCGCCGCCGACGAAACTGGGCACTACGAGCCACGTCGCCCACGCCGGCAGCCCCGCCCGACTCTCCCGCGACGCCCATGTGGCTACGAGCGTCGCGGGCCAGAGGCCGATCGTGCTCGTCGCGTTGGCCGTCACGAGCACTCCCGGACCTGGCGGCAGAATCGCCCCGAGCACCGGAAACGTGAGGATCGTGCCTCCGCCGGCGATCGCGTTCACCGCCCCGGCGCACAGCGACGCCAGAGCGAGGACCGCATACCCCAAAAGGCCGCCGTCTGCCGTCATCATGGCCGGGCCGCCGGCTGGTTCGCAGGTGGCGCAGCGGGCGGCGACGGCTGATTGCCGGCGGGTGGCGGCTCGACCGTGGATCGCCCGCCGCCGCAGTCAACGAGCATGTAGCCTGCCCACAGAAACGGATGCAGCGGGGTGCCGAGCGGGGCATCTGGCGACGGCTTCACGCGCGGCTCGCGGGCCGCGTCGGGTTCCTCGGCCAGCACGATGTCAACCGCCCGTTGCCAGGCCACCGACGCCTCGGGAGGTTCGGAAACAGCGGCATCGCGAAGAAACTCCGTCATCAGGTCGAGGCACGACTTGCCGCCGGTTCGCCAGCGGCTGATCACGGCCGTTCTCGCACCGGCAGCGAGCAGATCGGTAGACGCGACGAACAGTTCCTCACCCGGCCGCGCCGGCAGTTTTTCGAATCCGCCCGCCATCGCCGTCTGCAGCCCCGGCAGCAGGATCCGCTGCGGCCGCGTCGTGGCCGAAGCAAGCCATTCACCGAACGTTACCGCCCCCTTGCCCAAGCCGGTCGGCACGAGCGGCCACGTCGCCACCGGCCCCTCGCCCGCAAGTTCGTCGAAGATCGCCAGCGTGTCGCAGGCCGCCGCGGCAATGGGGATCGGCAGTCGATCGCCGGCCCGGAGCGGCGCCGCGTTGTCGATCGCGGTGGCGAAGTGGGCGAGGATCGCCTCGGCGTCGGCCGGCTTGTCGCTCCTCACCATCCGACCGGCATGCACGCCCACCGGGCCAAGCGCGAGCGGCTCACACCGCATCACCGCGAGGCTCCGCGTTGGCGCATAGCGAATGCGACAGGCATCGCGGAGCCGCGAGCCTTCGGAGTCGCCTTCGTTCGGACGGCTCGACGCCACGGGAAGCAGTTCGAACGGCACGTACCACAGCCAGCTGTCGGGCACGATCACGAGTTCGTCGATTCCCTCCGAGAGCGTGATCTTCGAGTTCTCGAAGAGCATCCGCTCGATTCGCTCCGCGGAGCCTCGCCAATCACCCTCCCGCAGGCGGGCGGTCGGCACCGGCGCGACGGGGTCGAACAGGCACAGGCCTTTCGCGAGCGCCTTGATTTCGTCCGGCAGGCCGCCCGCCTGGCGGACCTGCCAGCTCGCATGGCGGTCCTTCGATTCGAGCAGCCCGTAGAGGCCTGACGACGTCCAGCGAAACGACAGGATCAGCTGTCTCGGTGCCAGGCGTTGGCGAATCTCCGGCGCTGCCGTGAGTGGTGGAAAATCGATCGGCACGGCGTCGCGGCCGGCCGCGATCTCCGCGACGAACTGACTGCGACGGGCGGCAAGCCCGAGATACGCCTCCCAATCGGGGGCCGCGATCGCGGCGTTGCCGTCACCGCCGGCCCCGGGGCCGGCCGCCAGCGCCGCAGCGAACGTGCCGCGGAGCTGCGTCATGCGATCGACGGCGGCGGCGAGTTCGCCACGCCCGCCGAGGAGCGACGCCCGCTGGGCGGCTGCTTCAGGGGCGAGGGTTCGTGGATCGGCGGAGAGCAGCCGCTCCACGGCGAGGCGTCGTGCCCCAAGCGGCTGGACGGACGTCCAACGATGACGCACGGCCGCTTCGGCCGCCTCGATCGCTTCCTCCTCGCCACGACGCAAGGCGACTGCATGCCAGGCGTCGAATGCCGCCGCCCGCGGGGTCGCCAGCGTGGCGAGCGAGCCGAGCGGATCGACCGCCAAGTCGCGGCCGTCGGGATCCGCAAGCAGTTTCTCAAACAGCGTCTCCGCCTGCCGGTCGGAAAAGGCCGACGAGCCGGCGGTGAGCAGGTCAACGAGCCTCGCCGTCTGGAAGAGCCGTGGCGAGCGCTGGCGGGCGATCGCGAGGGCCGCTTCGAGCCGGGCATCACCAGCCGCGACATCTCCCGCTGCATAGTCGATCCGGGCACCGGCGTAGGCGGCCATCCCGCCGAGCGTGCCCTTGCCGGCCTCGCCGCGAAGCAGCTGGCCGTCGATGTCTCGCAGCGCCGCGGCGGCCCCCCGCGTGTCGCCCGCCGCAACGAGCCGCTCCGCCTCGATCGCCAGCAGCCGCGCCCGCAAGACGGGAGTCTTACCCCGCGCCCAGTCGCAGCCGGCCTTGATCGTGGCGGGCACTCCCCTGGTGCCAGCCATCGCGTGGGCCGTCGCGGCGAGTGCAAACGCCTCCTCCAATGCCCGTGCGTCCCGGAAATCAGCGGCGGCGTAGGTGGCCTCCTCGAAGAGCTTCGCGGCCTGCTGCGGCCGGTCGCTGTCGAGCGCCATCCGCCCCAGGATGATGAGACCCCAGCTCGTCAGCGCGTGGTCGAGGCCATTGCCGACCACGAGCCCGCGGTTGAGGAGGGGCGTGGCGAGGTCGTGCCTGCCCTGCGACCAGTGGGCGGCGCCGAGGGCGACATCGACCCACGCCTGCGACCAGTGGTTTGGACGAGCGGGCCGGCGGATCAAGACCTTCGTGGCCGCGTCGAGGCCGCCGCTCTCGGTGGCGAGGTCGCCGAGCAACACGCGATGCCGGTAGATGGCGATCACAAACAGCCGCATGATCTCCTGAGGCCGCACCAGCCGGTCGTAGTCGGCGGCGAGCACGCCCCCGCGTTGGAGCACGGTCTGGGGATCGGCGGCCTTCTGCCGCATCGCCACTGTCTCGGGAATCGCGGCCGGTGCCGTGTTGCGTTCGCTGCGGCCCCACGTCGCCACCCGACCGCCGGCGACCGGCTGCAGCGGCTGCTGCTGAAACTGGAGCGCCAAGAGCCAATCGCCGTGAGTGGCGAAGGAGATCATCGACTCGTCATACCGAACGGCCGCGTCGCCAAAGCGACCGAGTTCGTAGAGGCATTCACCGAGGAGGGCCGACGAGGCGATCGAGTCGATCCACCGCTGGGCCCCGATCCTGACGCCCCCTTGGTACTCGTTCGCTGCGATGTCGGCGGCGGCCGCATAGTCGCCTGCTGCCAGGGCCTCGAGTGCGAGGTCATGATTCGGCGTGGGGACGTTCTCCGCCCCCCCGGGCACGCCCATGTTTGGCGGCAGGACCACCTGGCCCGCCACCGGGCAGGCGCACACGATCGCGACGAGACAGGCCCCAAGGGCACGACGCATGACGCCGTTGTACACCGACGCAGGGCATGGCCGCCCCCGCAGGACGTCTGCAACTCTGGGAGACGCCGGAAAGGAGCCTGGCAAACTGGGGAGTTTTGGGTGCCGGTGGTGACGGTTGTCCAAAGTTTGCGGGTCGTGACGGCCGATAGAGCAGGTCGAGAGGGCTCGCACCACATCGGACCACGGACGGGATCCAGCCGCCATGAACCAGACAACGAACCTCGCCGCCCGCCTCGGCATCGCCCCCCGGATTCTTCTGGCCGTCAGCGGCCTCGCGAGCCTGCCGCTGACCGGGTGCCAGGTTGACGTCGGCGGCCAGACGCTCCCGAGTGCCTACTACCTTCAGGACGACATCCAGTATTTCCCTGCCGGCCCCGAGTTCAAACTCTCGAAGGAGGCGGCGGCCCAGAAGGCCTACAAGAAGGAAATCGGGGCCGAGGGATGTGGCGGCAACTGCGGCGGCAGCTGCGGTAGCTGCGGCCACTGATCGAACGGACGGGGCGCGTCGCGAGGGGTTGCCCAACGGCTCGCCCCCGTAAAAGCCCAACGCCGTAAGGCGTGGGGCGAGGCCAAAACAGCCGCCGCCCCATCTCGACCGCGCCCGAGGCCTCACGGCCTTCGGCTTACACGGGTA
>JBBAVQ010000246.1:0-4713 GCA_040397625.1 Pirellulales bacterium
GCTTGTGGCCCTGGGCGACGAGCAGCTGCCGCCGCACGATGTCGATGCCGGTGATCTCCTCGGTGACCGTGTGCTCCACCTGGATCCGGGGGTTCACCTCGATGAAGTAGAAACGGCCCGTGTCGGCATCGACGAGAAACTCGACGGTGCCGGCGTTTTCATAGCGGGCAGTGCGGCCGATGGCGATCGCCGCCTCGCAGATCGCGTCGCGCGTGGCAGGGTCGAGGTTTGGGGCGGGGGCGAGTTCCACGACCTTCTGATGCCGCCGCTGCACGGAGCAGTCGCGTTCGAAGAGATGCACGAGGTTGCCGTGCAAGTCGCCGAGCAACTGCACCTCGATGTGCCGCGCCCGCTGGATGAACTTCTCCACGAACACGGCCGCCGAGCCGAAGGCCGTCTTGCTCTCGCGCTGCGCACTTTCGAGCGCGACGGCGAGTTCGTCCTCGCCGCGAACCACCCGCATGCCGCGGCCGCCGCCGCCGTGCGCCGCCTTGAGGATCACCGGCCAGCCGAGTTCCTTGGCGATCTTCAGGGCGTCGGCATGGCCGACGACGGGCTTGGCGCTGCCGGCGAGGATCGGCACGCCCGCCTTGTGGGCGAGGTCGCGGGCTGCGGTCTTGTCGCCGAGCGTCTGCAGCAACTCCACCCGCGGGCCGACGAACGTGATGCCGGCCTTGCCGCAGGCCGCCGCGAACTCGGGGTTCTCCGAGAGAAAGCCGTAGCCGGGGTGGATGCCATCCACGCCGTGGGCCTTGGCGAGCGCGACGATGCCGTCGATGTCGAGGTAGGAGCGGATCGGCTCGCCGGGCTTGCCCACCAGATAGGCCTCGTCGGCCTTGAAGCGGTGCAGGGCGAACCGATCCTCGTGGGCGTAGATCGCGACGGTGCGGATGCCGAGTTCGTGCGCCGACCGGAAGACGCGGATCGCGATTTCGCTGCGATTGGCGACGAGGAGTTTGGTGATGGGCCGCATGGGTCGTGGATGCTGCTGGGGCTGAGGCGGACCGGGACCGAACCGCGTGATCTCCCCGCGGAACCGCCTGCGGTGGTCAATGTACCGGCGACCCCGAGCCGGGACAGCCGGACGGCCGTTTCAGCCGCGTCTGCCGTAGTCTTGGGCTTGCTCAGCCGCCGGGAAGCGGCTTCCTTTCTTCGGCATAACTCGGCCGCAGGTAGTCGGGGAGCAGCGTGTGCGGGTCGTCGGTGTCGCCCGCCTCGGCTCTGGCCCGGGCGATGGCGGCCGCGTCGGCAGCCAGTGGTTGCCATACCTCCGGCGGCGCCACGGCGAGGTCGGTGCGAGCAGCGAACCGCTCCGCCAAGGCATCGATGGCCGGGCCCGTGACGCGGCTGCCGGCAGGCAGCGAATCGAGCCAGGCATCGAGCGGGACGAGAGCCGGCGGGGCGATGGTCCAGCCGCTGGTTGTCGGCGTCGCGATCGCCGTAAACACGTCTCCACGGCCCGCGTCGTAGGCGATCGCGATCGGATCGTCGTGCCAGCCGGCGAGGCGGGCAGCACGCCTCGCCAGCGCGTCGAACCCCGACACGCCGACGAGCCTTGCGGCCGTCGTCCATGCCAACGCCTTTGCTGCGGCCACGCCCACTCGCAGGCCGGTGAATGACCCCGGACCGCGGACGACGGCGATCACGTCGCCCGGCCCAAGGTCACCAAGAGACCGGGGGCCCTCGCCCCAGCCACGCTCCGCGGCCACCTCGACGAGCGCTGCCGTGAGCACCCTCGCGTGGCTTCCGACGGGCCCCAGCGGCCGCTCCGCCACGCCGTCGGCGTCGACCGCCGCCACCGATCCGGCCCCGAAGCTCGTGTCGATCGCGAGAATCCGCATCGTTCGGTGCCGCGGGGCCGAAGCCGCGTCCTTGACCGTGTGGGAGGGGGGCCGTAGTCTCAATTTCCGCGGAAAGCCAGCCCTATCGCGGCCCGCGACGGGTGGAGTTTACGTGAAGCGGGCCATCATCAGCGACGTCCATGGCAACCTGGAGGCCCTCCAGGCTGTTCTCGAGGATATCGACCGGGAGAGGGTGAACACCGTCATCTGTCTCGGCGACGTGGTCGGGTATGGCCCAAATCCGTGCGAGTGCGTGAAGCTCGTCCGCGACCGATGCAGTCTCGTGATCCTCGGGAATCACGATCAGGGGGCTCTGTTCGACCCGGACGGCTTCAACTCAGGTGCCGAACGGGCCATCCGCTGGACGCGTCACCAGCTCGAACTTCACGACCGGATGCCGCGGAACTCCGCCGATACGCTCATGGACTTCCTGGGCGAACTGCCGCGGACCTTTACCGACGGCGACTTGCTCTTCGTGCACGGGTCGGCCCGCCGGCCACTCGACGAATACGTGTTCCCCGAGGACATCTACAACCCGCTGAAGATGGAGCACATCTTCGAACTGATCGGCCGCTACTGCTTCCAGGGGCACACCCACATCCCCGGCGTGTTCACCATGTCGCCGGAGTTCATCTCGCCGAGCGTGCCGCGGAGCGAGTCGGAGGTGGCCTTCGATCTGCCGGCGACGAAGGCGATGGTCAACGTCGGCTCGGTAGGCCAGCCCCGCGACAACGATCCCCGGGCCTGTTATGTCGTGGTCGAGGATGACCGCCGCGTTCGGTTCCGCCGGATCGAGTATCCGTTCGAGACGACCTCCAAAAAGATCCACGCGATCCCCGACCTCGACAACTTCCTCGGCGATCGCCTCGGTCAGGGCCGCTGACGTCCGTCCGCCGGCTGTTCCCTCCCACCCGCTTCCGAAAGAGTTTCCGTGGACCGTCGCTACCTTCAGTTCTTCGTCGTCTCGCTGGCGATCATCATGGCGAGCCAGGCGTTGCAGACGTGGCTGTTTCCGGCGCCTCCCAAGCCGGCGGCCGAGGAAACCGTAGCGGCTGAAAGCGGCGGCGATGCGCCGGAGAAAACAGCCGAGCCGGCCACCGTGGCGGCCGCGAAAGCCCCTGTCGCCGCCGCCGACCTCGCGATCGGCGGACCTTCCGCCGCCGCTTCCCGCGTTCGCCGCACGCTCGGTTCGCTCGATCCGGCCGCGGCCAGGATGCTCGTCACGTTCACCAGCCGCGGCGCTGCTGTCGAGCGGATCGAGTTGGCCGACGAGAAGTTTCACGATCAGGATGACCGCTCGGGCTACCTCGGTCATCTGGCGGTCGAGCCTGGGGATGGCGGCTGCCGCGTGGGTGTCGTCGGGCCGGGCACGCCCGCCGCCCGGGCCGGGCTCAAGGCCGGCGACGTCATTGCGACGGTGGACGGCACGCCCACGCCCGATGCCGCAGCGCTGCGGGAGGCGCTCCTCGCCCAGCAGCCGCGCAAGAAGGTCACCCTCGGCGTCGTTCGCGACGGCGGCACCACGTCGCTCGAAGCCACCCTCGACCGCCGGCCCCTGGAGGTCGTGCGGCCCGAGTACCGCTCCGCCCCCGTGGACGACCCCGACGGCAGTCCTCACGACCCGCTCTCGTTCCGGCTGTCACTCGAGTCGCGTGACGGGAGGAAGCGGCCGGCGGAGCCGCTCGCCGAGATTCCAGGCCTCGAACTTGCCGACGTCGATTGGCAGCTCGACGAGACGAACGACTCCTCGCGGGTGCGGTTCACGCGGACGCTTGCCGGCGGACTCACCGTCGTGAAGGAGTATCGACTCGCCTCCGGTGGCGACGCGGCCGGCGATGCGGGCTACGGCCTCGAACTCGTGGTCGGACTCGAGGCCGCCGGCAACGACGCCACCGTTGCCTACGCGCTCGACGGCCCCACGGGCCTGCCGACCGAGGGATGGTGGTACACGCAGCGGGTCGCCCGCGACTGGGGTTCGCTCGCCGTCCGCGACGTGGCCGTGCGGTTCGTGGGCAAGCCCGGCACGGTTGTCAGCGGTTTGAAGATCGCCGATGGCAAGTTGGAGCATCCGTCATCGCGGATCGGCGACGGCACGCCGCTCTCGTTTGCGGGCGTTGACGCCCTCTATTTCGCATCGGCCGTGATTCCCGACCAGACGGGTGACGAACGGCCTGCGCTCGCCGAGGTGCGGCCCCTCGCCGTCGGCGACGTGCCGGCCGCGGCCCGCAAGAAACTGGTCAACGTCACGAACCGGTTGGTGTCGCAGGATCTCGTCATTCCTGCCGGCAGCGCCCAGCGGCACCACTACCGGATCTTCGCCGGCCCGAAGCGGCCCGAACTCCTCAAGCAGTACGGCGTGCCCGACTCGGGGATGGACGACCTCGTCTACTACGGCTGGTTCGGCTGGGTCGCCCGCCCCATGATCGCGATCCTGCATGCGCTTCACTCGGTGATCGGCAACTACGGGATCGCCATCCTCCTGCTCACCGTGCTCGTCCGCGGGGCGATGTTTCCGGTGAGCCGCAAGCAGGCGATCTCCTCGCAGAAGATGCAGGAGTTGCAGCCCGAGATGAAGGCGATCAACGAGAAGTACGCCGACGACCAGGTCAAGAAGACCCAGGCCACGCAGGAACTCTGGAAGAAGCACAACTACAACCCGATGGGCGGCTGCCTGCTCGTCTTCATCCAGGTTCCGATCTTCATGGGGCTCTACCGCTCGCTCGCCACCGACGTCGAGCTCCGGCAGGCGCCGCTGTTCAGTTCCGCAATCCGCTGGTGCTCCAACCTCGCTGCCCCCGACATGCTCTGGGACTGGTCGAAGGTGCTCCCCGCCTTCCTCACGGCGCCCGAGGGCTGGCTCGGCCCGTTCCTC
>JBBAVQ010000247.1:0-4710 GCA_040397625.1 Pirellulales bacterium
CGATGTACTGGTAGACCGTCCGGAACTCCTGGATGCTCGCCACGTCGAAGCTGCCACCGAGTTCGTAGAAGGTCTTCACGATCGCCGGGTCGCTGTTGACCTTCACCGCGTAGTAGATCTGCACGCGGGGAAAGTGCTTGCGGAAGAGCGCGTAGTTCTTCCGCAGTTCGGCGTGGTCGACGACGAACAGGGGACTGCCGTGCTTCTTGACGAGTTCGAGGAGAGACTTCTGGTTCACGCGAGGTGCCTACCTTCTGGAAATGGCTGGGCCGAAACCGCCGGCCGATTCACTGATACGCAGTGCCGCCGGAAAAGTTCGCCGGACGGCGCGGCAGTATATCGAGTGGCGGTGCTCTCGTGGCTGCGGCGGGATGCCGGTGCGGACGAGGATCGCAGCGCAGCCGTTCAGGCGGCCTTGCGGGGCGGCACACGCCGTCGTAGGGTGACGTTATGAAGCCGAGAACACGGATTTCCGGTGCGGGGATCGGGGCGCTGCTCGCCGCAGCGATTTGCGGCGTGCCGGCGGTGGCCCAGGTGCCGGCTGTCATGTACCACGCCCACGCCAACTTGGGCTACGTGCGCGAGAACTTCACGGCCCACCTCGACTATCTGGCTGCCAACTCATTCTCGACGATCACGCTCGACCAGTTTTACGAGTGGCGGGTCAACGACGGGATTCTGCCCTATCGGCCGATCATGCTCACGGTGGACGACAACTACATCCTCGGCTACACCGAGATGTATCCGCTGCTCGCCGCCCGCGGCATGGTCGCCACGAACTACACCCACACCCGGGGCATCGGCATCGGGTCGCCAAAGGCGTCGTGGCAGCAGGTGACGGAAATGGACACGGCGGGCGTGTTTCTCGTCGAAGCGCATACGCAGACCCACCCTCGGCTCACCACCATCACGACCACCCAGGTACGGCAGGAGGTGGTCGGGGCGCGGCAGGACATCGCGGCCAATGCGGGCGGCAAGGTGAGCAACCACTTCGCGTATCCGTACGGGAGCTACAACGCCACGGTGATCGCGGAACTTCAGGCGGCTGGTTTCAAGACGGGAATGACGACGAAGACGGGGCTGAACACGAGAACCACCCCGCTCTTCGAACTTCAACGGTGGGGCGGTGATGGCAAGAATCTGACGACGTTTCTGGCGGACTCGGGCCTGGGCACGCTCCCTCCGTCGCCCCCTGGGCCGGGTTGGATTCTCGACGACGCCGATCCAGCCGCTCTTCCGCGTGGGGCGGGTTGGACGGCGCTGAGCAACTCCTCCTCCTATCAGGGGCGAAGTCTCGTCGTCACGGGTGGATCGGCCTCCAGCGTCCGGTGGGCGGCCCACCTTCCTGAAGCCGGGACGATGAACGTTCAGGCCCGCTGGTCGGCGTCGAGCGATCGTGCCGCCAGCGCCACCTACACCATTCAGGCCGCCGACGGTCCACATGTGGTCACGGTCGATCAGCGTTCTCGCGGTGGCGAGTGGGTGTCCCTGGGCAGTTACTCATTCGCCTCCGGCCAACCGGCGATTGTCACCCTCAGCGGACTGGCAGGGACACTCTCCGCCGACGCCGTTTGGTTCGAACCAATTGCGACACCGGCAGCCCCGCTCGACCTCGTCATCGACGTCACTTCCGGGGTCAAAACGCAGGCTCAGGCGGGCCGCGGTTGGATGGGGCCGGAATGGTCCTCGCTGACGAAGTCTGGAACCGGCTTGCTCGTCCTCGATCGCACCAACAGCGCGGCCGGACCGCTCGCAATCGCCGCCGGTGGCCTGCAGGTCACCACCGCGGACTCCGTGGCGGCGATGTCGGGAATCGCGGTCGCGGCCGGAGCCACGTTTGACGTCACTACGATTGCCGGCGGCTATCACGTGCCGGCCGGCCAGGTCATCGCCGGCAATGGTGTGATCGCCGGATCAGTCGTCTTTGGCCGTGGCTCAACCCTCTCGCCAGGCCTCGCGGCGGTGGTTCCGGTGGCCGCTGGCGTGGCGCCCGTGGCGGTGCCGGAACCCTCCGGCGTCATGGTCGTGGCGTTGGCGATCGCAGCCGCCATCACGGCCACGCTCAATCCGCTTCGTGCCGGTTTGCGGGGCGACAGGTGAGATACATGCCGAGCGCCATCAGCATGCCGGTGAGCGCGTACGACATCACGTACTTCATGCCGCCGAACCCAACCGACGGCGCCGCCGGCCGCGGTGCTGCCGCCGGTTGCGGGGCGGCTCCCGCAGCAGCCGAGCCAGCCGCGTTGGCCCCGTTCGCCATCATCTGATTCCGGGCAGCGTTCGCCGCCCCAAGCTCCGTGATCGACACCTGGCCCAGCGCCATCGTGGGCCACGCGGCAAGGGCCACCAACACCACACCGCTGTTACGGAGTCGTCGAATCATCGCTGGATACTCGCGAGGAGATGGGCGGCCACGGCACAAACCCTTGTGGTGGCCCGAGGTCGAGTCGGAGCGGAGAGATTCGAACTCTCGACCTCTTGGTCCCAAACCAAGCGCGCTACCAACTGCGCTACGCTCCGTTGCCCCGGGAGTGTAGCACGTCGCCGCCACCGCTGCTCGGCAGCCCCACGGTCACTCTGTGATGTGGTCGAGGAGCCGCTGAAACTCGTCGAGGTCGGTGAACGGGATCACAATCCGGCCCGCCCCCTTGCCGTTGGCGTGCACCACCACCTTCACCCCGAGCGCCTGCCGCAGCTGGCTCTCGACGGCCGCCACCTGGCTCGACCGCCGCGTGGCCGGCCGGCCCGGCTTCCGCTTCGGGGCCGACGGCACGCCGGCAGTTCCCGGCTCCATGATCGGCGTCGCGTCGTCGGCATCATCGTCTGCCGACTCCTCCCGCCGGATGATCTCCTGGATCTCGGATTCGACCGCCCGCACCGAGAGCCCCTCGGCGGCCACGCGATCGGCCAGCCGCACCTGTTCGTCCTCGTCGCCGAGCGGCAAGAGCGCTCGGGCGTGGCCCATCGAGATCGTCCCGGCGCGGAGCTTCTGCTGCACGCTCGCGGGAAGGTCCAGCAGCCGGATCAGATTGGCCACCGTGGAGCGATCCACCGACAGCCGCTTCGCCAGTTCGTCCTGCGTGCAGCTCCAGGTGGCGAGATACTGCTTGAAGCTCGCCGCCTTCTCCAGCGCGTCGAGATCACGACGCTGGAGGTTCTCGACGATCGCGATCTCCGACATCTGCCGGTCGTCCACGTCGAGCACCCGGACGGGCACCTTCTCCCAGCCGAGCCGCCGCGCGGCTGCGAGCCGACGCTGACCGGCGATCAGCTGGTAGCGGTCGCCCCTCGCCCGCACCACGATCGGCTGCACGAGCCCGTGCTCGCGGAGGCTGTTGGCGAGTTCGGCCAGGTCGGCGTCGTTAACCACCGTCCGCGGCTGCCACGGATTCGGATCGATGACCGCAGCTGCGACGTCGCTGCTGGGCAGCTTCGCGGCTGCCTGCTCGACCTCTTCGGGGGCATGGAGGATGAGCCGAGCTGCGCCTGAGCCGAGGCCGGCCGGCGGCGTGGGCCGGGCCGGCTGAGCGGCGAGTGCTGAGGTGCCCTGCGTGGTGGGAGCGGGGTCGAGCCCCGCCCGACCCAGGAGTGCTTCGAGCCCACGGCCCAGGCGGCGTTCTCTACTCACAGTCGCGTACCTCCATGCAGAGTTCGGTATAAGCCCGCGCTCCCGACGAGCGCGGTGCGTAGTCGAGCACGCTCATCGCGTGGCTCGGGGCCTCGGAGACGGCGACGTCTCTGGGGATCACCGTCTCGAAGACGATCTCCCCGAAGAAGTCGCGGACCTCCGCTTCCACCTCGGCCGTGAGTTCCAGCGACGCGTCGTGCATGGTGAGCACGATGCCACTGAAGGAGAGCCGGCCGGGCTTCTCCTGCATCACGTCGCGGATCACCTCGATCATCTGGGTGAGTCCTTCGAGCGCGAAGTATTCGCATTGGATCGGCATCAGCACCTCGGTGCTGCCGGCGAGCGCGGTCCGCGTCAGGTCGCCGATGCTGGGCGGGCAGTCGATCAGGCAGTAGTCCCACGCCGCCAGCCCGAGCCCGAGGTGCTGCTCGAGCACTGCGGCGCCCGCGCGGGCCTGGGCCGCGATCCGCTCCACGTCGCGGACGCTCCGGCTGCCGGGCAGCACGAACAGGTTGGGCAGCGACGTCGTCGCGATTGAGTCGGCCAGCGGGGTCTCGAGCACCAGCGGGTGCGTGACGGCGGGCGCGACCCCAAGCCCGGTGGTCGCGTTGCACTGCGGGTCGAGGTCGATCAGCAGCGTCCGCATGCCGCCGTGGGCAAGCGCCGCCGCGAGGTTCGAGGCGGTCGTCGTCTTGCCGACGCCGCCCTTCTGGTTGGCCACGCAGAGAATCCTTCCCACGCGCAGAATCCTTCCCGTCGTTTCCCGACGCACATCGGGCACCATCCCGGTATCGGCCACTTCAGGCACGATCGTCACGTGATGCACGAGGCGTCCGAAAACCGCCCCCGAGCGCAAGGTCGGTGGGGCAGGTTTCACGTGAAACCGCCAAGTTTGCGCAGGGCCCGCAGGGTTCGCAGACAACCGAGGGTGCCGTGTTTCACATGAAACGGCGACTTGTGACCGCAGGTTGCCAACCTGCGGCTACGAGGGGGCGGGATGGCAGAACGCAGGTTGGAAACCTGCGCTACGGGAGGCGGTGAGACCGCAGGTTACCAACCTGCGCTACGAGGGGGGGCGGTGC
>JBBAVQ010000248.1:0-4699 GCA_040397625.1 Pirellulales bacterium
CGGCTCCGAGGCGGCCGAGCCGAGCCCAGCGATCTGAGGCGGCGCACCCGCGATCGTCGCGTTCGTAGGTGCGGCGAGTGGTGGCGGTTCGCCCCACGCCTCACGGCGTTGGGCTTGGACGGCAGCTGCATAAGCCGACCGGCCGTAAGGCCGCGGGCGTCCCCCACGCTGGACGCTGCGTCTGGTGGCGGTTCGCCCCACGCCTCACGGCGTTGGGCTTGGACGAACGGATGCGGGAGAATCACGGGTGCCCCGTGGCAGCTGCGTGCAACCGCTTGGCTTCCACGACACGGGGAGTCGGACCAGCTCAGGGCATGGGCAGCCCCGAGCGGCGCACACCAACAGCCCGCGGCTGTTCAGCCCTCGCCGGCCGAGCCCAGGCTCGTGAGGAGCTCGGCCATCTCGGCGGCGGCGTGTGCCTCACCGGCCTCCCGCGCCACGTCGATGCCCTCGCGGAGCGCTCGACGGGCGTCGTCGATCCGCCCATGCCTCACGAGGTGCTGCCCGGCCATGTGAAAGGCGGGCACATAGGGGGGCGACTCCCGCGCGAGCTGCTCGAGGATCTCGAGGCCCGCCTCCCACTCGCCGCCCGACTCCAGCTCCAGCGCCAGGCTGTACCGCAGAAACACGTCCTGCGGATCATCCTTCAGCATCGCCTCGATTTTTTCACGCCTCGAGCCACTCATCGCTCTCCCTCCTCGCGTCGGTCGTCCTCTGGATCCACCACGGTGTCGGCGGTCACCTCGATGCGACTGATCGTACGCGGCTGCGAGCCGTGGACGACCACCAGGCTGCGGTCCGAAATCGCGGCCAGCGCCTGCGGATCGTCGAGCGGGGCCACACATGTCGGCCGCACCGCCTGCCGGTCGTCGTGCAACACCGCATCGAGCCGCCAGAGGCCGGCGGGTTGCGGAACGGGGCCGGCCACCGCGCCGGCGATCACCCACAGCGACGAGCCGTCCCGGGCGAAGGCCACGCCCCGGACATCGGCCAGTCCGGTGTCGAGGCGGAGCAGTTCGCGACCGCCATGACCCGTGGCGACAAGGCTGGCCGTTCCCTCGTGCGCGGCAGCCTCGATGGTGACGAGTTCGTCTGCGGGACCGATCGCCACGGCGACTGGGCGGCTGGCGGCTCCACCTGCCCGCGGCTCGTCCGGCCGCCGACGGACGCCCGGGCCGGCGAAGGCCACGCGCATCACGGGCGGCTGCGGCGCCGGCAGGCCGGTCACCGCGAACCAGCCGCGGATTCGGCTCGCGGCCATGGCAACCGTCTCGGGGCCGTCACCGCGTCCGAGCGGGACCTCCTGCAAGGGCCGCGCCGGATCGGCCGGTTCTCCCGGCCGCGCCCGATACGTCTGGAGCGACCAGTCATCGCCGCTTCGGCAGACCACCGCGATGATGTCACCGGGCAACGCGGTCAGCGACACCGGGTGTGGCCCGCCATTCGCCGCGGGGGAAACCACGTCGCGACGGCGGCCCCCGACGAATGGCTCAATGACGACGACGCTGCGCTGCGACTCGTCGATGCCGTAGATGGTCTGCCCGTTCGGCGACGTCGCAAGCCCGGAGATGCCTCCCGCCTCGATCCCGAGCGGCATCACGTCCACGGGGCCGGCGACGCTCGTGGAGCAGGCTGCGCTCGTGGAGCAGGCCGCCGCCAGGAGCCAGGCCGCCAAGCCGCGGCGTCCCATCGGAGTCAGCCCGACACGGCTGGAAGGCCGTGCGCCGCCTCCCAGACCGCGATCTCGTCGGTATGGCGGAGTGAGAGGCCGATGTCGTCAAGCCCCTCGAGCAGGCACTGGCGACGGAACGGGTCGACCGTGAACGATCTCGAGAAGCCGGCGTCGTCGGCGACGGTGCAGGCCTTCAGATCGACCGTGATTCGGTACTGCCCTCCGGCTGCCGCCGCGGCGGTGGCCCGCTTGAAGAGTTCCTCCACGTCGGCTTCGTCGAGACGGATCGGCACCATGCCGTTCTGGAAGCAGTTGTTGAAGAAGATGTCGGCGAACGTCGGGGCGATCACCGCGCGGAAGCCATAGTCGGCCAGCGCCCACGGGGCGTGCTCGCGGCTTGAACCGCAGCCAAAGTTCCGCCGCGCGAGGAGCACGCTCGCCCCGGCCGCCGCGGGCTTGTTGAGTTCGAACTCCGGATTCGGGCCGCCGTCGGGGAGAAACCGCCAGTCAAAGAACAGGAACTGGCCGAAGCCGGTTCGCTCAATCCGCTTGAGAAACTGCTTGGGAATAATCTGGTCGGTGTCGACGTTGGCCCGGTCGAGAGCGGCGACGATGCCGGTGTGCGTGGTGAAAGGCTGCATGGCGCGAGGAGTTCCTGTCTGACTGGTGTTCTGTGTCAGGCTGTTACTTGTACTGCCAGGTGCGGACATCGACGAAGTGGCCGCTGACGGCCGCTGCTGCGGCCATCGCCGGCGAAACGAGGTGGGTGCGGCCCCCCTTCCCCTGCCTGCCCTCGAAGTTGCGGTTGCTCGTCGAGGCGCACCGCTCCTGCGGGGCGAGCGTGTCGGGGTTCATGCCCAGGCACATGCTGCAGCCCGCCTCCCGCCAGTCGAATCCCGCCTCCCGAAACACGCGATCGAGCCCCTCGGCCTCGGCTTGCCGCTTCACGCGGCCGCTGCCCGGCACGACCATCGCCCGTACCGTCGAGGCCACGCGGTAGCCGCGGACGACGCTCGCCGCCGCCCGCAGATCCTCGATCCGGCTGTTGGTGCAGGAGCCGATGAACACGCGGTCGAGCGGGATGTCGACGATCGGGGTGCCACCCGCGAGCCCCATGTACTCGAGGGCTCGCTCCGCGCTCGAGCGGTCGTTCGGATCGGCAAACCGGCCCGGATCGGGAACCGTGGCATCGACGCCCGTGACCTGCGCCGGGTTCGTGCCCCAGGTGACCTGCGGGACGACATCGGCCGCCTTGAAGATCTCCACCCGGTCATACAAAGCCCCGGGATCGCTCGGCAGCTTCTCCCAGCGGGCAACAGCGGCATCGAAGGCGGCCCCCTTGGGCGCCAGGTCGCGACCGCGGAGATAGTCGAAGGTGATTGCGTCTGGTGCGATCATTCCGGCCCGCGCGCCGGCCTCGATCGACATGTTGCAGACCGTCATCCGCTGCTCCATGCCAAGACTGCGGATGCATTCGCCCGTGTACTCGATGACGTGCCCGACGCCCCCTTCGGTGGAGAGCCGGCCGATCAGGTAGAGCACGATGTCCTTGGCCGTCACGCCCGCCGGCAGCAGCCCCTCGACGCGGACCTCGAGCGACTTTGGCTTCGCCTGGCGGAGTGTCTGCGTCGCGAGCACATGCTCCACCTCGCTCGTCCCGATGCCGAAAGCCAGCGACCCGAGGGCGCCGTGCGTGGCGGTATGGCTGTCGCCGCACACAATCGTCATGCCCGGCTGCGTGATCCCGAGCTCCGGCCCGATCACGTGCACGATCCCCTGATCGACGTCGTCCAGATCGAAGAGCCGCACGCCGAACTCGCGGCAGTTGGCCCGCAGGGTGTCGATCTGCTGCTTCGAGATGGGATCGGCGATCGGCAGGCGGCGGTCGCTCGTCGGCACGTTGTGGTCGGGCGTCGCGAACGTCGCCTCGGGCCGGCGGACCTTGCGGCGGGCGATCCGCAGCCCTTCGAAGGCCTGCGGGCTGGTCACCTCGTGGACGAGGTGGCGGTCGATGTAGAGCAGCGGCAGCTCGCCAGCAGGCGAGCAGACCACGTGGTCGTCCCAGATCTTGTCGAGCAGCGTGCGTGCGATGGTGGGCATGGCAGGATGAAGGCGGAGGAAAACGTCGTCACCGGGCCTCGTACTTTACCAGACGAACGGCGGCAGATACGGAAGCGCCGGTTTTCACTCGCGTGGCGGTTCGGCAAGGTCTGACGGGCGTCCCACCGTCCTTTCAGCGTGCCCCCCGTGGACGCCGATCCCACCCGAGGAGGGCCGGGGTGTCCTCCGTGTCGCAAACGGCGGGGGCTTCCATGGGGCGGCTGGGCATGATCCGTTCGCTGTGGCTCACCCGGCTCTCGAAGCCGGCGGGAGAACGGCCCATCTACCGGCACGCCCTCAAGGCTTCGCCCCGGCGAATCCTCGAACTCGGCGTGGGGACGCTCGCCCGGACGGAGCGGCTCCTGGAGGTGGCGACCTCGGCCACTCCCGCCGCCGACCTGACCTACGTCGGCCTCGACCGCTTCGAGAGCCGTGCGCCGACCGATCCGCCCGGAGTGTCGCTCAAGCAGGCCCACCAGCGGCTCCACGGCAAGGCCCGGGTGCAGCTGGTGCCGGGCAACGTCGACTCGGCGCTCGCCCGCCTCTGCAACCACCTGGGGGTCTTCGACCTCGTGGTGATCTCGGCGGCCAACGACGAGCGACACCTCTCGCGATGCTGGTTCTTCCTGCAGCGCGTCACCGGGCCGCAGACCACGGTCTTCATCGAGTCGGGGCCGGCCTGGACCGTGCTGCCGAAATCGAAGATCGACGACATGGCTGCGAAGGCCGTGCTCTCCCGAGCCGGCTGATCGGCACTCCACGTCGTCGTCGCCCACGCGCTCCCGCTGGACCGTCGCGTCGCGCCAGCATGCCCCCATCGCTTACGCGATTGGGCTTCCTGAGTTCGAAGCTCGGGGCTGCCCGTGCCCCGGGAGCCGGCGTTGCTGACGAGCGAAGCCATGGATGGCGGAGCGAAGTCAGCATCGA
>JBBAVQ010000249.1:0-1833 GCA_040397625.1 Pirellulales bacterium
CCCCGGCTCGAGCCTGTTCACGTCACCGAAGGCGGTGTCGAGCGTGACGCCCGTCGGCGGGATCAGTTTGTGCGTTGGGTCGGCAAGCCCCCGCGCCACGTCCTCCCGTTCGAAGAGCCCGAGCTGGGAATACCACATCGAAAACCGCGAGAGCGACGTGCGAACGTGGTAGCTGCCGCCGTGTTCGGCCCGCATCTTCAAGGCTGCGAGCACCCCGCACGCGGTGAGGTAGCCGGCGACGTAGTCGTTCAAGATCTTCGTCGGAGGCAGCTCGGGCTTGTCCCGCGTCCCCTCGAGCACGGTGTAGCCGGTGCAGCAGTTGGCATCCATGTCGAAGCCACCACGCTGGGCCCACGGCCCTTCCCAGCCGAAGGCACGGATCGAGGCGTAGATGATGCCCGGACGCAGCTCCGCCACTTCCTCAGCCGAGAAGCCGAGGTTGGCGAGCTTCCGCCCGCGGTAGTTCTCCACAAGCACGTCGGCACCGCGGAGGATTTCCCGCCCCTTGGCGGCGTAGTCCTTCTTGGTGAGGTCCATCCAGGCCGAGCGGAAGCCGGGGGTCGTGTCGATCCAGCCGACGTCGTATTCAAACTCCGGCCGCGTGAGATGAAGGATCTCCGCCCCGTGCTCCGCGAGCGTCCGCCCCACGACTTGCCCCGCGATCACGTGCGTGAACGACGCCACGCGGAACCCCGAGAGCGGCCGGTCGGCGACGGTGGCCTTTGGCATCTCCGGATCGCTGTCGCCAATCTTCACGATCTCGATCATCGGCGTGCGGGCGAGGAGCCCGCCTTGCTCGTGCGCCAGCCATTCCTCGGGCGTGCGGCAGATCGAGCCGATCATGCCGCGGTCGGCGGCGGCGTCTTCGAGTTCCTGGGCGCTCCATTTCGCGATCGCCTCGGTCACGCTCCGCTCGTTGAGGGAACACCCCAGGAGCCCGAGCCAGTCGGGCACCATGTGCGGGTAGGCGGCTGTTGGGAGATACCAGCGGCCGTCCTTGGTGGGAAACATGCCGAAGAGCATCGGGTTCACTCGCGGGTCGGCGAAGAGCATCTGGTAGGGATAGCCGCCGACGGTCGGGTGGAAGGCGACGAAGGGATGCGTGTGGCAGACCGCCTTCCGCAGATCGATGGAGAGATCCTGCGCCGCGCCGCCACGCATGCGGTGGATCGCCTGCGTGCCGACGGCCGGCGCCATCATCGCCATGCCGACGATCGCGCCGAGCCGGTGGCGGCTGGGGAGGATCGGGTCCTCGCCCGTAAACGTCACCGTGCCACCGGTCTGGTTCGTGTCGAGCCCGACGGGGGCGAGGATCTTGGCGAGTTCGGCGTTGATGTCAAAGGCCACAGGATTACCTCTCAGGGTGGTAACGGTCGTCGCGTGTCGTCAGTCGTTGCGGTGGGCGAGCACATAGTCGATCAGCGACTTCGAGCAGAGGCTCATGATGCCGCCGCCGTCGGAGCGATCTTCGATACCGAAGCATTCCACGAGGCCGTAGATCGCCTGTTCCTGGGCGAGCTTCGACGGATAGTGCGGCGGCTGCGGCGGCGTCGAGGGCACGTCGTCCCAGCCCGCCGTGGCGGGCATCGAGTTCATCAGCGTGGGGTGCCGGTGCGTGAACGACGGCGTGTGGCTGAACTCCACCGCCGGCGCGATCCGCGTGAAGATGCCCGCCGGCGACGGCTGGTCGATGCCGTGCTCCACGAGGTCCTTCATCCGGACCGGCTCATAGGGCTCCGCGTCGAGTGGCTCGGCGAGGCTCGGCGCCAACGACGAGCAGCGAGACAGCGACGAGGCCACGTGGTAGGAGCCGCCCTTCTGCTCCCGCTCGGC
>JBBAVQ010000249.1:1933-4680 GCA_040397625.1 Pirellulales bacterium
CGATGTCGAGCAGGATGTTCTTCTTGCCCCAGCTGCCGTCCATCCAGATCGGCAGCACCCAGTCGCCGATCGGCGGCTGCACCTTGATCACGTCGGCGCCCTGCTCGGCGAGGAATCGGCCGCAGCTGGGCCCGGCCACCACGTGCGTGAGTTCCACCACCCGCACGCCCTCGAGCGGACGGTGCTTCGCCTTCCCCAGGAGCCGCTTCTTCTCGGAGCCCGACCCGTCGAAGTCGATGATCGGCCGCTTGAGCACCTCGGCCCCGACCGGGTGCGCGGCCCACTCCTCGGGCGTCCGCACGATGCCGAGCGGCAGCTTGTTGGCGATCGCCTCGTCTTCAAGTTCCTGGGCCGTCTTCTTCTCGACCGCTCCCTGGATCCCCTGGACCGTATTCACGCAGTTGAGGTGGACGAGCAGGCGATCCCGCAGATGCGGATGCAGACCAATCATCGTCACGAACCGGCCGTCCTTCGCGCGATACGTGCCGTTGTCGGGGTTCACGCCCCACTTGTCCATGATCGTGCTGTAGCCGTTCTGGAAGAGCAGCTGCAGGCCGTTGAGCAGCAGGCCGCAGCGGCGCCGGTCGAGCTTCATGGTCTGCGCCGGCAGCCCGCGAACCGCGCCGAGGTGTTCGACCACCGAGCCAAACGCCGCCATCACGCCGGCCGCGTAGTCGTGCGCCTTCACGGTGCTCTTCACATACGACACGCCGGGCGCGATCGTGATCTTCGAAGCATCGAGCGCGAAGGGCAGGGCGGCCGCGATGGCGTCGTAGGCCTTCTGCTGGTGGGCGTTGGCGAGCATGGGGTGTTCCTGCTGTTGTCTCGAGAGCATGACGGGACGTTGTGATACCCGGGTGCGCGCGGCTCTGCAAAGGTGCCGGATCTCGGTCCGGGGTCCGCCGCCCGTCGGGGAGACATGCTCATCGCCGGCGGGATTTGCGATTTCTCTGCCCCTGCGGTACCGAGTGCGGCCTGCGAGGCGCAAATCTCACCGGCTCTTGCGCGTGCTCCCCGACGGGCTGCTCGATCGTGATTCGCAGTGACGAGCCCCGAGCCCCGCGACGACACCGCGCCCGTCAGGCTTCCCCACACCGTTAGACCTTCACACGCCGCCTCCGAGACGCGCCCGCAGAGTCTGCCACCCTTGCCGGCACGACCCGCATTCCCCGCAGGTTTTCTCAGTCGGTGGTGCCGCCAGTGCCGATCGAAACGACCGCGGGTTTGGGCCCGATTCGATCGCTTGTGAGGGGGACCATGCTTCTGAACGCTCGCCGCCACCCGGCTGCCTCGCTGCTCCTGGCCACGCTGGCCGTGCTCGCCGCCGGCTCCATCGCCTTCGGCCAGGGCGGCAACTTCGACGGCTTCGGCAATCTGATCGACGCGCAGGCCGTGTCGCCCACCACGGCCGCGCCGTCGCGTTCGCGCGGGCAAGCCGCCGACCCGTGGGGACCGGTGCACACCGACCACCTCTCGCTGGCCAACGCGGCGCCGGTGCTGTTGCCGTTCTTCAACAACGGCCCGGTGTATGGCTTGTATGGCACCGTGCTCGGCGACTTCTGGGACCGCACGCAGATCACCGGCGACTGGGGCGGACGCCGCACCGACCTTGCCCGCCGCGGCGTGTTCTTCGACGTCTACACGACGAGCGCGTATCAAGACCTCACGTCTGGCGGCCTCTATCCCGGCGGCTGGTTCGTGCAGAACACGCAGATGTGCGTCAACGTCGACACCGGCCGCGCCGGCTGGTGGGACGGCGGCCTGATCCACTTCACCACGCAGGCCCGCTACGGCGGCAACCCCGAGCAGACCTTCAACTCGGGCGCGTCCGTCCCGATCTACACGGGCCTGCTCGAGCCGGGCCCGCTCAACTACTCCACGACGCTGCCGTCGGAATACTTTCTCGTGCAGGGGCTCAGCGAGCACACGAGCTTCCTGGTCGGCAAGATCAGCGACGTCTACATCCCCGACCAGACGCTCTTCGGCGACAGCTACAAGTTCTATTTCGCCAACTTCGCGTTCAACAAGAACCCGATCACGACCAACTTCTACAACCCGACGGCGTGGGCGGTGCTCGGCATCTGGGCCCCGAGCAAGCAGCTCGCCTTCGCCGGCGGCGTGCTCGACCCCAACAGCCAGTCATCGAATCTGGCCAACAACGCCTTCGACAAGGTCAACCTCTACTTCACGGCGGTCGCCTCGTACGACATCGCCGGCCTGCCGGGCCAGTTTTCGCCGGCCTTCAACTGGTCAAACCAGTATCAGATCGACCTCGAGAATCCTTTCGGCACCCTCGCTCCGTCGCAGATCCCGCAGGCGGTGGGCGTGCTCCTCGGCAGTCCCGACAATCGCGGTCTGCCGATCAACAACTCGACGAACAGCTGCTTCCTGATCGCCAACGCCTCGCAGTATCTCTACGTGGCCGACCGGCCCCGCGAGGTGAAGGCGAAGCTCAAGTCGGGCGTGCCGCTGCGGGGCATCGGCGTGTTTGGCCGTGCCGGCTGGGCGCCGCAGGCGACCAACACGATCACGGGCGACGGCAGCGTGGCCCTCTTCGCCCGCGGCCTGGCCGAGTCGCGGGCCTACGACAGCGTGGGCGTGGGCTGGTACATGAACGGCATCAGCCCCGATCTCGTGAACCAGGTCCGGAAGTACACCCGCGGCGCGATCAACGTGCAGAACGAGCAGGGGCTCGAGGTGTTTTACGACTACGCCCTGACGCCGGCCTTCCGGATCATCCCGAGCTA
>JBBAVQ010000250.1:0-4680 GCA_040397625.1 Pirellulales bacterium
AGCGATGGGGGCATGCTGGCTGCGCCGCTCGGAGCACAGCCTCGCGGAGCATCGTGAACCGGCATGTGTTCTTGGTTCGCATGGGGCTCGCGGCAGCATCGCTCATGTTTTTGACTTTGGACGGGCGAGCATGTCTCCGGCCGGCTGCGGTGGCGCGACGACACGCGAGGTTCAATCGCGAACGCTTCTCAGGCCGCCTCGGGCTGATCGTCGTGCGTGCGGAACCGGGCGACCTCGGCGTTGAGTTCCGCGATCGATCGACGCAGTTCGGCCAGCGACGTGGAGAAGACGGCCAGCGACGCCGTCGACTCGCCGGCGTCGGTCCGCAGCGACTCCATCGCGTCGCGGATCTGCCGGGCTCCCTGCGACTGCGACTCCATGCCCTGATGCACGGTCTCCAGCGATCTGGTGACCGATTGCACCGGCTCGATGATCTTTCCGAGCTTCTCGCTCACCTGGGCGACCTCGCCGATGCGGCCGCTCACCTCGTTGCGGAAGCGGTCCATCTCCATGGTGCCGCTGGCCACGGCCGCCTGCATGTCGCGCACCATCCGCTCGATGTCCTTGGTGGAGAGGGCCGTCTGGTCGGCGAGCCGACGGATCTCCTGGGCGACGATCCGGAAGCCGCGGCCCGACTCTCCAGCCTTCTCCGCCTCGATCGTCGCGTTGACGGACAGCAGGTTGGTCTGTTCCGCGACCTTGGCGATCGTGGTGACCACCGACGTGATCCCGCTGGCTCGCTGGCTGATCGTGGCGAGCTTCCGCGTGAAGGCGTTCATCGCCTCGTCGAGATGCTCCATCGAAGCGGTCATGCTCTCCAGGCCGCCGCGGCCCTGCTCGGCCACCTGGGCGGCCTCGCGGGCGATGCCGGTGACGCTGCTGGTCGCGTCGAGGAGCTGCTCGCCGGTCGCCGAGATCTCCGTGACGGCGGCCGCGATTTCGTTGGCCGATCCGTTCACGCTGCTCACGGCCCGCTCCTGCCGCACGAGCGCTGCCGCCGCGTCGGCCTCGACAGTCGAGAGCCGCTCGCCGGCCGACTGGATCCGGCCGATCAGGCCGCCAAGCGACAGCGTCATCCGCTCGAAGGAGCCGAGCAGCCGGCCCATTTCGTGGGTTCCCTGCCCCTTGATGCGTCGGGTCAGGTCGCCGGACGCGATCGATTCCGCCACCGAGAGCGCCCTGCGGACGGGCTCGGCGATCGATCGGGCCAGCCAGATCGCGGCCAGCACGCCCGGCAGACCCACCATGAAGGCCGAGGCTGCCGCGCCGGCCGCCTGCCACCAGAGCACGTCGCGGCTGGAGTCGGTGGCCAGGCTCACGATCACGGCGCCGGACGAGCGGCCGTCGGACCGCGACACCGGGGCGGCCACGCGATATGTGTCGGACGTGAACCGGCCGACGGGCGCGCCGACCGCCATGCTCTGCCTGACAAGTTCCGCGTCGGCCTGGGATAGGGCGAGAGGTGCGTCGGTCGCCGAGCCGCTCTCGTCGATGCGGCGGGTCACGAGCGGCACGAGTTGCCGGTCGAGGACCTGCACTTCCTTCACGTCGCCGCCGACGACCTCGCCGACGAGGCGGCGGACGCCGAGGTTCTTGTCGAGCCGCTCCCTGAAGGTGGCCTCGATCCCGACCTCGACGATCCGGGGCTTGTCGAGCCCACCGACGCCGGCGTATTTGAAGATCCTGCCGTCCTGGTCGCGGCGCTGCGATTTCTGCACGAGGGTCGCGATCTCTCCGGTGAGCAGCCGGTGGAAGGCGTGGGCCTCCGGCTGGCGGGCCGCGTCGGACAGGAAGACGAACGGCTTCTCGGGTCGCTCAGTGTCGATCGTGCAGACGCCGTCGGTGCCGGTGACGACCAGCTGGTCCACCACCGTTTCGTCCGCGACGCTGCGGAGCCGGTCGACGATCGCGTCGGTCGGCGTGCCAGACTGCTCGGCAGAGGCCACGTAGGCGGCGAGCAGCCTCGCCTCGGCCAGCATGTGCCGCCCGATTTCCTCTTCGACGGCCGGCGGCACGTCCTCCGCGAAGGCGGCGACTCGCGCCAGCATCGTGGCGATTCCGTCTCCACCAGCCCGGGCCTGCTCGAGAATGGCGTGGCGAGCGGCGAGCGTCTGCAGGACGGTGCTGACCGCGACGGCGGCCAGCACCAACAACGCTGCCACCAGCGCGATCCGGGAACGAAGCGACATGCGGAACCTCCGTGGGGATCGGGCTCGAACCCCACGAGCAAAACTAGTGCGCCGGCGGCCCGCACGCCACCGGCCGGCTTGCAAGTCAGCGTGGCGGCGTCACGACCGTCACCATCGTCGCGACCGGCACGGGGCCGGGCAGGGGAGGGGTGGCGGCGGTGCTGGTCGCGGCTGGAGGCCGGCGGGCGGCGGCTGCAGCGCCGCAGCCCCCGATCGGGAGCAGGAAGAACAGCGGTGCCGAGAGCCAGGGCAGCCAGACGGGGGGCTGCCACGGCCGGGGCCGGCATGTGGGTGACGTGACCATGGCGGGGGAATAGCGGCCGGCGCCCGCACGGGGCAAGATCGACTGCTGTCGTCAGCTGCCAATGGCCGAGGCGGGGATCGAACCCGCACGGAGATCGCTCTCCACGGGATTTTAAGTCCCGTGCGTCTGCCAGTTTCGCCACTCGGCCGGCCCGACGATGGTAGCCGCCTTCCGCCCGCGGCGGGCAGGCCCTGGGCTACAATCGGCGTTCCCGCCCGGTTTCCCACCACCCTCCGGCCTGTTGAGGACGTTCCCCTTGCAGCACGACACGACCGAGACGCAGGCGTCGTCGCGCGGCATCGACGGCTTCCTCGGCACGCGGGCGTCGCTGGGGATGGACGTGGTGCTGGTCGGCCTGATCGCCCTCCTGCCCGTGCTCGCCTGGAGCGTGGCGCTCGTCCGGCGTGGGGCCTACGCGACCCACAAGCGGCTGCAGCTGTTCATCGTGGTGGCGTTGCTGGCGGCGATCATCGTCTTCGAGATCGACGTCCGCCTGATCAGCGACTGGAAGCTGCGCGCCGCCGGCGGCGTCGCCTGGGGCGGGCAGCCGAATCCATGGTGGCCGGCGGGCGTGCTCATCGCGCTTGGCATCCATCTGGTGTTCGCCGTCTCGACCCTCGTGCTCTGGGTCTGGGTGGTGTGGGAAGCGCTCGCCCGTTTCCCATCGCCGCCGGTGCCGGGAAGCCACGGGGCACGGCACAAGGTGATGGCCCGGCTGGCCGCCGCGGACCTGCTGCTCACCGCCATCACCGGCAGCGTCTTCTACTGGCTCGCCTTCGTCGCCTGAGCAGCGCTGGGCAGGCCCGCAGGCTGGGCGTCGCCGAACCAGCGGCAGAGCGCCACGCCGCCGAAGTAGAGCAGGCAGAGCGGCGCCGCCAGGAAGAGCATGCTGTAGGGGTCGGCCGGCGTGAGGATCGCGGAGGCCACCACGATCACCAGCACGGCCATCCGCCACTGCGACGTGTAGGCCGCGACGTCGAACACACCGATCCGTTCCAGGAACAGCATCACCAGCGGCAGCTGGAAGCCGATACCGAATCCGATCGGCATGATCAGCACGAAGCTCATCCACTCGCTGATCCGCGGGTCGGGGTCGAGGCCCAGCCAGGCGTTGAACTGCAGGAGGTAGTCGAGCACGAAGTCGAATACGAAGAAGAAGGCGATGAACACCCCGGCGAGGAACAGGGCCACGCTGATCGGCAGGAACGTCCAGACCCACTTTCGCTCGTGGCGGTAGAGGCCCGCCGCGACGAACGTCCAGAGCTGGTAGAAGATCCACGGGCTGGCGAGCACCACGCCCACGAGCATCGCAGCCTTCACGTAGATGCCGAAGGCCTCCTGCGCGGAGAGCGTGGTGATGCTCACCCGCGGGTCGCGAGAGAGCGGCTGCCAGAGGAGCACGGGCACGAGCGCGTCGGTATCGAAGGCCGCCGTGCCGGTTGTCGCCGCAGCGGGATTGGCGCTGCCGCCCGCCATGGCGGCGGAGGTGCCGCCGATCACGGCCGCGAGTCGGTCGGGATGCACCTCGCGAAGTTCAAACGTCATTCCGTGTCGTTCGACGGCATCGCGAATCTCCGCCTGCGAATAGGGGAGCGGCGTTCCATCCGGCACGCGGGACTTCCAGTCGGCCGCCGTCTCGATTGCCCGCTTGGAGTAGTAGTCGCCGAGGGCCCGGCGGAGCGGCTCCTCGATCAGGTGGACCACGGGCCGCGCCACGCAGAAGCCGATCAGCACGGTCACGGCCAGTCCCGCCGCAGCGCGGATCAGGCAGGTCCGCAGTTCCTCCAAGTGCTCGCCGAACGTCATCGTCGAGCTGGTGAACAGATCGTCGTCGGAGGGGCGGGGCATGACTGGCGGGGTGCTCTGGGCGTTTGGCCGGACCCTTCGACTCTAGTTGCGATTCCCGAGAAACCCCAGTCCTGAAGAAAAACGGCCAGCGGCTCGACTCCTATCGCCAGCCCGTATCCCCTCGCTTCCGCTCGGGGCTTCCGCAGAGTGTCACAAAAAGCCCCGAGCGGAAGCGAGGGGATAGGCGTTGTCGCACGCTGTGGTCGGTTTGTCTGCGACGGGCAATCCCGTCGCAGGCGCTCCGGGCTTCCTGGCGGAGTGACAGCGTTGTCCGGTTTGTGGAAAGCCCCGAGCGGCGCGGCGGATCGGAACGGCACACAGGTTGAAAACCTGTGCTAC
>JBBAVQ010000251.1:0-4643 GCA_040397625.1 Pirellulales bacterium
GTACTCGCACGCTTGACGACGGCTTCCACAGTGAGGGCGCCATCCCCGCCCTCTGCGAAGATGGCCTCGGCCGCGTCAAGCATTCTGGCCATCGAACGAGCGCTGCGATCTTGCTGAGGTTTACGGGCCATGGTCATCCAAAACGCGTCATCGGTGAGGCGGTCCTGCCCGCCCCCTAGGGAACGCCAGCAGGATGTGCAATCAAGCCCCGGCTGGCTTTATTATCATAAACGGGCGGGGGATATGGGATGGCCACACGCGTGCCGGCCGATACACCGCAATCGGCGGCGGCAGCAGGCCGCCCTTCCGAGGATTGTCCAACGGGCGGTACGGCTACTGCCGCATGACAGCTCTTCTGCAGGCTGAAGGCTGACAAGCGGGTGGAACGGATCTGCCGACATGAGGGCCTCAAGGTGACTGCGATACAGCTGAAGCAGCGAAGGCTCTGGCTTGGAGATGGGTCGTGCATCCGGCTTCGGCCGACGCACCGGAACCATGTGTGGAGCGACGACTTTTTGGGCTGGGCGTTGGTGTCAGGAGCAGGCGTTCAGGGCGCTGCCGCGGCGTCGCCACCATCCCGGCTGATGAGATTCGCGAACACGGTGGCGTCGATCGACTCCGCCATGAACGTCACGGCGCCGTCGCCCATCACCGCCGACACGCCCCCAGGGTGGAACGAGTAGGGGTTGTCGTCGTTGAGCACGTTCACGACCGCGCAGCCGGCCTGCTGGGGATCGGTGTCCGTCGCGCCGCTCAGACCCCGGGCGTGGCGGGCGACGTTCCAGTCGCCGTAGAAGGCATACAACACGGTGGCCCCACCGGGGGCCGTGGCGGGAAGCGGGCGACCGCGAAAGAACCGCTGCTGCCGTCCTGCCTGCTCGACGAAGGCGAGCGTCTTCGACAGGCCGTCGGTGATCTCGCTGAACCGCACCGTTCTCTTGTTCACGTAGTCGGTCGTGCCGAGCATGGCGTTGTGGGTGAAGTCGGCCGGCAGTCCGGCACAGGCGGCGAGGCTCGGATGCAGCCCCCGGAAGGGACCGTAGTCGGTCCTGGGGAGGATGAACGGCGTGTTGGCCGGGAAGCCGATCACCTGATACAGGCCGCCATAGTCGGAGGGCGTGCCAGCCGGCGTGTCAGGGCACACGAAGAGCGGCACGGGGGACATGCAGGCGGGTGAGTTTTGGCCGCGGGGAAACGGCGGTGGCAAGTTGATCGGGTCGGCCAGTCCGCGGTTCATGTCGAAGAGTCCCGCGAGCTTCCCTTCCTCCACATAGGGAAGAAGTTGCCCGAGCGCCCCGAGCATCGTGCGGCCGGCGAAGACGACCGAGAAGTTGGGGTTCGGCGGATCCTTGGGATATTCCGCCCAGGAGAACTCCTTCCGCCACGCTGGCACGAACCGGCGGGCCGACTCGTGGGCGTGGAGCGCGATTCCGACCTGACGCATGTTGTTCGCGCAGGCCACTCGGCGTGCCGTTTCACGGGCTGACTGCACGGCCGAGAGGAGCAGACCGACGAGTGCACTGATGATCGCGATCACCACGAGCAACTCAATGAGCGTGAAACCTCGCGTCGATCGAGTGCGGGTGGCCGGCATCGCGAAAAAGCCCGGGTACATCGACCAACTGTTCAGCTGTCAACGCCGCCCCTACTTGCTGCGGCCTCGCACGGGCGTGGCTGCGGAGGCCATCCGCGCGAGTTCTTCGATCGTGATGCCGGCATCCTGCACGAGTCGCGTAAGATCGACCGACGCGTAGATATCGAGCCGCCGGGTGAGCATGGTGCGGTGATACTTCACCGTCCGCTCCGAGAGCCCGTATTCCTCCGCCATCTCCCGGTTCGTTATCCCCTTCACGATCCCGAGAAGCATCTGCAACTCCCGGTCGCTGAGGAGGGCGACCTTGTTTCGCGCCTCGGCGCAGCGCAGGCGCTCCGTCCGCTCGCGAGCGTCCCGGCCGATGGCCCGGTCGATCGCCGCGACGAGGTCGGCGGTGGCCGCCCGCTTGGTCAGGAAGTCTTCGGCGCCTGCCCGCATCGCCCGCACGCTTGTGGGAATGTCTCCCTTGCCGGTCACAAACACGACCGGCAGCGGGTTATTCGACTTCGCCAGCGTCTCCTGAAGATCGAAACCATCCCGCGTCGGCATCTGCAGGTCGGCGAGCACGCACCCCGGCTTCTCGGGATCGGGCCGCTTGAAAAACCGAGCCACCGAGGGGTAGGTCGCCACGGTGTAGCCATGGCCGCGGAGCCGGCGCTCCATGCTGCGGAGAAACGATTCGTCGTCGTCGACGACATGGATCGTTGGAGTCATGTGTCCTTCCTTCCTTCCTTCCACGCGGGCACGCGGAGGCTCACCGTGAGCCCGCGGCCGGGATCATTCTGGAGCTGGACGGTACCTTCGTGCTGCTCGGCGATCGCCCGCACGATCGGCAGTCCCATGCCAAGCCCGTCCTTCTTCGTCGTCTCGAAGGGTTCCAGAACCTGTTCCAGCATATGTTCTGCGATCCCACCGCCGTTGTCGATCACCGCCAGTTCCACCGCGTCGCCGTCGCGGCGGGCCCGGATGGTGATCGCCCCCGGTAGCTGGCGGACGGCCGCCGATCCCCGAATCGCGTCGGCCGAGTTGCCAACGAGGTTCAGAAGGGCCTGCTGCAGGAGAATCTCGTCGCCGGCCACCCGAGACACGTCGGCCGCGCAGTTCACGGTGACTTCGATGCGGTCGGCGGCGAGCCCCGGCTCGGCGAGCGCGAGCACGTCGCGGATCAGCCCCGGCACCTCGACCGGCCCGATGGCGAACCGCTGCCGGCGGACCATGGCCCGGATGCGGTCGAGCACGGCCCCGGCCCGCGCGTCGTCGGCGGCGATGTCGCCCACGATCTCCCGCAGTTCGGCGGCGTTGGCGGAGCGGTCGTCGCGGAGGAGCAGCGCTGCCGCCTCGACATTGTTGAGGATCGCGCCGAGCGGCTGGCCGAGTTCGTGGGCCAACGACGCGGCGAGCTGACCGAGCATGGAGACACGGCCCGCGTGGGCGATCAGGTCGCGCTGCTCGCTCACGGTTCCTTCGGCGCGGCGGCGGAGTCGCGATTGGGCGACGAGCGCCGCGATGAGCGCCGCCTGCAGGGCGAGCACGGCAACGCCCGCGAGGATCTGCGGCCAGTAGCGGTCCCAGATCCGCTGTTCCCTGAACAGCACCTTGCTCCCCGTCGGCAGCCGGGAGGCGGGGATGCCGAAGCGGGCCAGGCTGCGTTCATCGAGGAGACAGATCGGAGGAACGGTGACCCGCGCGGGCAGCGGTCCGTCGCGGCTCGCCACCACGAGGCGACCGGTGGCCTCGCCGAGGGCCCGAGTATCAACGCACATTCCGCCGACGACGCCCCGGCCCACGTACGTGTCGCCGATCCCGAAGAACGGAACTGTCGATTCGCGGCAGAGTGATTCGAGCACGTCGGCCGGCACGCGTGCTCGGCCGGTCTCGTCCTTCCAGTAGCCGCCAAACACCGCTGCCGAATCCGGCGGCAGGTGGCGAAGCCGCAGCCGCAGTTCAGAAAGGGGAAGGTCGCCAAGCGACACAAACTCGATTCCTCGCTCCTTCGCAACGGTGCGAACCTGCTCCTCCTGGATGGCGAGCAGGCCGGGGTGCGGGTGCGATTGGCTGACAAGGGCGATCCGCCTGAGGCGGGGAAGCAGCTGGCACGCCAGCTCGACCGTGGCTCCCATCGTGGAATCGGTGGTCGCGGATGTGTAGCCGGCCGCATGCTCGAGCGGGGCCGGCCGGTCGCCGGGCCGTTCGAGGGCCACGATCCGCGCGTTGGGCGACAGCCGTTCCCGGTTGGCGAGGACGAAGTCACGGGTCACCTCGCTCGTGGGCACGATCACGTCGAACGACCAGTCGCTGTACTTCGCGACGAGCCACCCGGCGGCGCGTTCGGGATCGTCGGGGGTCCGATTGAGGCGGGCGAGGTCGAGGTTCTCGATGAACACGTCGCAGCGCACGCGTCCCTCGGCCAGTCCGGCCCGAAAGCCGTCCATGAACTGCACGAACGCCGGCCGTGTCTGCCCCTCCTGATCGATCACCAGCACCCGCTCGGCGGCTTGGGCTGGCACTGGTGCTGCCGGTCTCTGTGGATCGGCCGCAGTGGCAGCGAGGCCCACGGCCATCGCAAAGGCGACACACGCCTTCGTCGCAGAGATCCATGGAGTACTCGACATCGACGATTCCAAAAAACGTTCCAGCGGGGACGACAGGGCGGATCCCCAGATCGAACCGCACGAAGAATCACGCAATGCTCGAAATCACTCCCTGAGGAATCCTTGCGAACGCGCTGAATGGAACAGGCCACACGCCTACTGATCCTTGTGCAGGTGCGCTCATGCGGCATCCGCCTCGGGCCGGTTCCAATCCTCCGCAATCGCTTTTCTCTGCTGAGCAGCGACGGTTCAAGCATCGGGTCCGAAGGTTCCTCGTCGAAAATGGTCTCCCAGCCCCGTCTTGGGCACGGCAAGTCGATAGGCTCGGCGGGACGGCGGCACCGGAGGGCCTAGCACACATTCAGCAAATCCGTGCTGGAAGATCGATGATCGACCTATTCCAACCCTGGAAAAAGAGGTCCTGATGACAACGACATCGTCAAACAGCGGATGGGGTG
>JBBAVQ010000252.1:0-4627 GCA_040397625.1 Pirellulales bacterium
CCGATCACGAAGAACACCATGCCGAACGTGCTCGGCGTGTCGAGGCCCAGCGGCATCGCGGTGATGTCGCCGCGGCCGGTCCGGCGGGCGAGTTGGAAGGCCATCCAGGTGAAGATCAGGTCGCCGACGACGACCCCCACGGCCGTGCCAGGCACGAGGTGCGAGAGGGCAAACTGGGCGGGATACCCGAAGACGGTCGCCAGCAGGGAGACCGTCAGCACCAGGACGGCCAGATTGTCGATCGACAGGCCGAAAAAGGCGTTGAGGTCGCCTGGAGAGGCCCAGCGGTAGGGTGACGTGCGAGCCATGCGTGGCCGGGAATGTCGGTGTTTCATGGCGAAAAGTCAAACCGCCCGGCACCTGAGAGGTCTGCCAGGCCGGGCAGGCCTGGTGCGTCTCGGGCTATACTCAGGCGGCGGGGTGATTGACCGCCGCCTCCCCCGCGAGCCGAACCGTTCGCGGGCCCGCGGCGGAACCCCGGAAAAAGAAACTCTTCCAGGCCTGCGAACCCTCCCCCTGCCGGCACCGTAGCAGTGATGGATTTGCACGATTCACGTTCGGGCGGTGGCCACAGCGGGCCGGCTCCGGCTTCCGGGGCAGGCGGCGTGTCCGGCGGGCTTTCCGATGAGGAACTGCTCCGCCGCTGCTGCCAGAACGAGGATTCAGCGGCTTTCGAGTCGCTCGTGCAACGCTACGAGCAGGAGTTGTTCAGTTATCTCCGCCGCTACCTCGGCAACGCCGAGATGGCGGAGGACGTGTTTCAGGCGACGTTTCTCCAGGTTCACCTCAAGAGGGAGCAGTTCGAGGAAGGCCGCAGGTTCAGGCCCTGGCTCTACACGATCGCGACCAACCAGGCCATCGACGCCCAGCGGCGCAACCGCCGGCATCGCATGGTCAGCCTCGACAGCCGCACCGGTGGCGAGGACGACGTGGGATCGCTGGTCGAGATGTTGGCGGGGAATGGGCAGACGGCCGATGAGCACATGGAGGTCGAGGAAGCCCGTGACTGGGTCCGCTCGGCCGTCAATGAGCTTCCTGAATCGCTCAAGAGTGCACTGATGCTGGTCTACCACCAAGGCATGAAATACCGCGAGGCCGCCGACGTGCTCGGCATCCCCGTCGGCACGGTGAAGAGCCGGCTTCATTCGGCACTCCTCAAGCTCAACGAGTCGTGGCAGCGGAGCGGACGCGCCGTACCGGAAGCCATGGAGGATGGAGCATGAACCCCCGATCTGCATCGACCGACCATGCCGACGCGAGGCCGAGCCATGCGTGAGGACGAACTCGTCGGCTATTGTCTCGGCGCACTCGACGAGGGTGAGTCGCGTCAGGTGGAACTCGCCTTGGCCGATCCGGTCCGCGGGCCCGACCTGCGACGGAATCTCGATTTGATCCGCACGGCCCTACGGCCGCTGGATCGTGATCGTGGGCCGATCGCCCCGCCAGTCGGCTTGGCGAAGCGGACTGTGGCCTTCGTGGCAGCACAGACCGCCCCGGCGACCGTCCCGATGCGGTCTGCAATCCGGCCCGCTCCGCCGTCGCGGGATGAGGCCGAGTGGCAGGGGTCATCCGGGCGACAGTGGCTCGACCGGATGATCATCGCCGCCTCGGCGCTCGCGGCGTGCGTGCTGGTCGCCCCGCTGCTCCTGGAATCGATCTCCGACGCGCGGGCCCGTCGCACCCAGCGCAACCTGCAGTCGCTTGCCGGTTCGCTGCAGGGTTACTCGAACGCCCACCGCCAGTATCCCTCGCCCCCGGGCGAGGGTCTGCTGTCTCGCGCCGGTCTCTATGCCCCCACGCTCGTTTCGGAGCACCGGCTGGTGGCCGACGATGGGACGGTCCTCGTTCCTGATTCGCAACTCTCGCGGCGGGGCAACTTCCGGGTGCCGTCGATGGAGGAACTGCGGGCGGCTGTTGGCACGCCGAAGTTCGAGGAGCTGGTGCGGTCGATGGGGGGAGACTTCGGTTACACGATGGGGCATCGCGATGCCTCCGGAACACTCCAGCCGATCATCGACCAGCACCGCAGTCATCACCCGCTGATGGCCGATGCTCCGAACGACGGTGGTGAATGCAGTGACAACCATCCCGAAGGCGTGCACTTCATCCTCTTCGAGGACGGCCGGGTGGAGCGGGTGAAACCCGACGCGATGCATCGCGACGATCACCTCTACCGCAACCACGACGGCGAGTTCCGCGCCGGCAAAGATCCCGAGGACGCCGTCATCGGCGACTCGCACCACCAGCCGTAGCACCGACTCCGTGTGGCTGATTCGGTGGAAGCGACGAGCGTGTCGCCGCCTCCGGGATTCGCGGAGTTCACGTTGCAGCGATCGACCGCTTTGCCGCGGCCGCCACGCCGTCGGGGGTGATGCCGAAGTGCTTGTAGAGTGCCGGGGCGGGTGCCGAGGCACCGAAGCTCTTCATTCCCACGAACTCGCCACGCGTGCCGAGCCACCGCTCCCAGCCGAAGCCGCAGGCGGCCTCGCAGGCCACGCGGGCCGTGACCGCCTTCGGTAAAACGCTCTCGCGGTAGGCCGAGTCTTGCTGCTCGAAGAGGTCCCAACTCGGCATGCTCACCACGCGGGCCTTCACGCCCTCGGCGGCGAGTTTGTCGGCGGCATCGAGGCAGACCTGCACCTCGCTCCCGGTGCCGATCAGGATGCAGTCGGGCCTGCCGCCGTCGGCCTCCTTGAGCACGTAAGCGCCCCGCGCCGTGCCCGATGCGGAGCCCAGGCCGGCGGAGCGGTCGAGCGTGGGGAGGTTCTGCCGGGAGAGCACGATCACCGCGGGGCGGTCCACCCGTTGCATGATCACGCGATACGTTTCAGCCACCTCGTTGGCGTCGGCCGGGCGGAAGACCGAGAGCCCGGGCACCGCACGGGCGGTGGCGAGCTGCTCGATCGGCTGGTGGGTGGGGCCGTCTTCGCCGACGCCGATCGAGTCGTGCGTGAGCACGTAGATCACTCCCAGATGCCCGAGTGCCGAGAGCCGCAGTGCCGGCTTCAAGTAGTCGAGGAACACGAAGAAGGTGGCACAGTACGGCCGCAGGCCCGAGAGCGCCATGCCGTTGCAGGCCGAGGCCATGCCGTGCTCGCGGATGCCGAAGTGGAAGTTGCGGCCCGCATAGCTCCCATGGCCAAAGTCGCCGGCCCCAGGCACGAGCGTCATCGTCGAAGGGGCAAGATCGGCGGAGCCGCCGAGGAACCACGGCACGGTGCCGCTGAGCGCCTGGATCACCTTCCCGCTCGACACGCGACTGGCAAGGCCCTTGGGGTCGGCCGGGAAGGTCGGGATCGCCTTGTCCCAGCCGGTCGGCAGCCGACCGGCGAGGAAGTCGGCCAGTTCAGCAGCGCATGCGGCGTCGGCGGACCCGAGCGCGGCGACCGTCTTCTTCCAGGCGGCATTGGCCGCGGCGCCCCGGGCCCCGAGCGTGCCGGCGAAGTGTGCTGGAACCTCGGATGGCACGCGAAACGACTCGTCCACCGGCCAGCCGTAGGCCGCCTTCGCGCCCCGGATCTCCTCGGCACCCAGCGGCGCCCCGTGCGACTCATGGGAGCCGGCCTTCTTGGGAGCGCCGTACCCGATCACGCTCTTCACGATCACGAGCGTGGGCTTGTGCTGCTCCGCCTTGAACGCGTCGAGGGCCTTCGTGAGGGCGGCGGTGTCGTTGGCGTCGGCCACCCGCTCGACCCGCCAGCCGAGGCCCTCGAACTTCTTCCCCACGTCCTCGGTAAATGCGAGATGCGTCTCGCCCTCGATCGTGATCTGGTTGTCGTCGTAGAGCCAGCAGAGATTCGCGAGGCCGAGGTGGCCGGCGATCGAGGCCGCCTCGGAGGCCACGCCCTCCATCAGGTCGCCATCGCTGCAGAGGACGTAGGTGTCGTAGTCGAAGACGACGTGACCCGGCCGGTTGTAATGGGCGGCGAGCCACTTGGAGGCGATCGCCATGCCGACGGAGTTGCCGCAGCCCTGGCCGAGGGGCCCCGTGGTTGTCTCGATGCCAGCGGTCATGTGGTGCTCGGGATGACCGGCGCAAACGCTGTCGAGCTGTCGGAACTTCCTGATCTCGTCGAGCGACACGGCCGGCGCTCCGCCCGTCCGGCGGATGCCGGCGAGGTGGATCAGCGAGTAGAGAAGCATCGACGCATGGCCGCAGGAGAGCACGAACCGGTCGCGGTTGGGCCAGGCGGGATCGACCGGGTCGTAACGGAGAAAGTCCTTCCAGACGGTGAAGGCCACGGGGGCGAGAGCCATCGGCGTGCCGGGGTGGCCGCTCTTCGCCGCTTCGACGGCGTCCATCGAGAGGGTGCGGATCGTGTCGATGGCGAGGCGGTCGAGGTCGGCGGACATGGGGGCTCCTTGAAGGGCTGGAAACTGACGCGAGGAGTGTAGAAAAAAAGGTGCCAGCCACCAAATCGGACGATCGCATGCTTCGGCTGACGCGGGTTGCATCACCTACCGACGACGACGCATTTATTCACGCACACGCTCCGGCTTGCGATTGTCGTGCAGAGCACGACTCCCTCGCTTCGACCTCAGGAAGCCCAATCGCGTAAGCGATGGGGGCTCGCCGGGAATCAGGAAGCCCAATCGCGTGAGCGATGGGGGCATGCTGTCTCTGCCT
>JBBAVQ010000253.1:0-4618 GCA_040397625.1 Pirellulales bacterium
ACCGCAGGAAGCGTAACGCCGTAAGGCGTACGGCTGCCCCGTGCCCGACGTCACCCCCGCCCCCATCGCTCACGCGATTGGGCTTCCTGGGGGCGACAGCGAAGGGCTGCCCATGCCCGGGAGCCGGGCTCGGCGGCAAGCGGAGCCAGGATGGCGAAGCGTAGCCGGCGTGCAGCGAGCGAAGGGCAGGATGCCCGTAGTGAGCGTCCGGCGATGGGCGTGGGCAGCCCTGAGCGGCGCGGCGGAGTCGGCGTTCCCCCCATCGCTCACGCGATTGAACTTCCTGCCGGACGACTCACCCTCACTCGTCGGTCACGCACCCCCGCGAGGCCGGAGCCACGCAGCGGATGTACTTGGCAAGGATGCCGCGCGTGGCCTTGAGCGGCGGCGCCGTCCACTCGCCCTTCCGCCGGGCAAACTCCTCGGCCGAGACCTCCGCGTCGATCGAGGCGGTGTCGGCGTCGATCACCACCACGTCGCCATCTCGCACAAGGGCAATCGGGCCGCCGTCCTGCGCTTCCGGCACCACGTGCCCCACGATGAAACCGTGCGAGCCGCCAGAAAAGCGGCCGTCGGTGATCAAGGCCACGTCGTTACCGAGGCCGGCACCGACGAGCGCCGAAGTGGGCGTGAGCATTTCGGGCATGCCGGGCCCCCCCTTGGGGCCCTCGTAGCGGATGATCACCACGTCGCCCCGCTTGATGGCGCCGTGCTCGAGTGCCGCGAGCATCGCCTCCTCGCTGTCGAACACGCGGGCCGGGCCGCGGAACCGCGAGCCTTCCTTGCCGGTGATCTTCGCCACGGCCGAATCGGGGGCGAGGTTGCCGTGCAGGACCGTGATGTGCCCGGTCTTCTTCAGCGGGTCTTCGACCGGGCGGATGATCTTCTGGCCGGCGGCGAGCCCCTTGCTCGTGGCCAGGTTCTCGGCGAGCGTCTTGCCCGTGACGGTCATGCACTCACCGTCCATCAGCCCCTTGTCGAGCAGATACTTCATCAGGCCGCTCGTGCCGCCGATCGAATGGAGATCCTCCTGCACGAACTTCCCGCTCGGCTTGAGGTCGGCGAGGTAGGGGATGCGGCGGGCGACCTTCTGGAAGTCGGCCGGCGCGAGATCGACGCCGACGGCGCGGGCCATCGCGATCAGGTGCAGCACCGCGTTGGTCGAGCCGCCGAGCGCCATCACCGTGACGATGGCGTTGTCGAAGGCCCGGCGGGTCATGATGTCGCGGGGCTTGAGGTCGAGCTCGAGCAGTCGATGGATCGCCGCGCCGGCCCGCAGGCATTCGTCGGCCTTGCCCGGATGCTCGGCGGGGATCGAGGCGCTGTCGGGCAGCGACATGCCCAGCGCCTCGATCGCCGTCGCCATCGTGTTGGCCGTGTACATGCCGCCGCAGGCGCCCGCTCCTGGGCACGAGTGACGGACGATGTCGCTCCGCCGCGTGTCGTCGATGCGGCCCGCGACGTACTCGCCGTAGCACTGGAATGCCGACACGATGTCGAGCACCGTGCCGTCGGCCAGGTGGCCCGGCTTGATCGTGCCGCCGTAGACCATCAGGGCGGGGCGGTTGAGCCGGCCCATCGCGATCAGACAGCCGGGCATGTTCTTGTCGCAGCCCGGGATGGCCACGAGGCCGTCGTACCACTGGGCCTGCATCACCGTCTCGATCGAGTCGGCGATGATGTCGCGGGAGGGCAGCGAGAAGCTCATCCCGTCGGTGCCCATCGAGATGCCATCGCTGACGCCGATGGTGTTGAACCGCATCCCCACCATGCCGGCGGCGACCACGCCTTCGCGGACCTTGGCCGCAAGCCGGTCAAGGTGCATGTTGCAGGTGTTGCCCTCGTACCACATGCTCGCAATACCGACCTGGGCCTTGTCGAGGTCGGCCGGCTGCAGTCCGGTGCCCAGGAGCATCGCCTGCGACGCCCCCTGCGACCGCGGCTGCGTGATCCGGGAACTGGTGCGATTGAGCGCGGACATGGCGGAGCTTCCTGCGATGGTGCCGGCCCGGCTGGCGCCGCTGCGACAGCTGCGACCGGTGACGGAACGACGCAGGATAGTATGCTGCGCAGCGGTTTGAAAGCCGCTGTGGCGGCCTTCGGCACCCTGCCGCCTTTCGCCCCGGACGCACCGATGCCTCCCGCCTTCATCTACTTCGACCTCGGCAACGTCATCTTCTTCTTCGACCGCGACCGGTCGTTCGCGCAGATGGCTGCCGCCAGCGGCGCCGACGTGGCGACGGTCCGCGAGGTGGTGATGGAGGGGGGACTGCAGAAGGCGATCGAGCGCGGCGACATCGACTGGCTGGGGTTCCACGCCGAGTTCTCCCGCCGCACCGGCACGCAGCCCGACGCCGCTGCGCTCGCTAGGGCGGCCAGCGACATGTTCTGGCTCAACACCGCGATCCTGCCGATCATCGCGGGCTGCCGCCGGGCGGGTGTGCCGATGGGCATCCTCTCCAACACCTGCGACCCCCACTGGGACTTCCTCGTCTCCAGCGGCTACGCGATCCTGCCGCGCGCCTTCCGCGAGATCGTGCTCAGCCACGAGGAGCACAGTGCGAAGCCCGACCGGGCGATCTACGACGTGGCCACCGCCCGGGCGGGCGTGCCGCCGGAGCGGATCTTCTTCTGCGACGACCTCGCGCCGCACATCGACACGGCCCGCGCCGTCGGCTGGGACGCGGAGCTCTTTGTGTCGGCGACCGAACTCGCCGACCAGCTCGCCCGCCGCGGCCTGCGGCTAGGCATCTGACCACCGACCGGCCGCGAGCCTCGCGACGGCGGCCTCGTCGAACCGCCCCTCGACCTCCACCACGCCGTCGATCTCGAGCACGGGCACGCGGAGATCGAACTGCGCTCGCGCCGATTGGTCATCGTCGATGTCGACGACCACAGCCCCTGGCCGATGCGCCAGGACGATGTCCTCCGCCGCCTCGCAGAGGTGGCAGCCGCGACGGGAATAGAGCACCCAGGCCACGACTTGAGGTAGGATTCCGGGGAGTGCGGGGCTCTGCGGTCGCCGGCCCCGCCGACGTTCACCCCCCGAGTGTCGCCGCCGATGTCCGCGCCGGTCCAGTCCGTCGACGATTTCCTGCAGGTCGCCCGCCGCAGCGGCCTCGTGGAAGAAGGCCCACTGATGGCCGCCGTCCAGCCCTGGATCGGCCACGCGGGCCCGCCGCCGGAGCCAATGCTGCAGGCCCTGACCGAGGCGGGGCTGCTCACCCGCTGGCAGATCGAGCAGCTCCTCAAGGGCCGCTACAAGGGGTTCATGCTGGGCAAGTATCGGCTCCTGAGGCTGCTCGGCGCAGGGGGCATGAGCAGCGTCTATCTGGCCGAGCATGCCACCCTCAAGAGCAAGGCCGCAGTCAAGGTGCTGCCGGTCAAGCGGGTCGACCAGACGTCGTATCTTGCCCGCTTCGAGCGCGAGGCCCGGCAGTCGGCCCGCCTCAACCACCCCAACATCGTCCGCACCTTCGACCTCGACACGGCCGGCTCGATCCACTTCATCGCCATGGAGTACATCGACGGCATCGACCTCCACGCGAAGGTCAAGCGAGACGGCCCGCTGCCGGTCCGCGAGGCGGCCGATTACATCCGCCAGGCCGCGATTGGCCTTCAGCATGCCCACGAGGAGGGCCTGGTTCACCGCGACATCAAGCCGGCGAACCTGATGCTCGACGGCCGCGGCACCGTGAAGATCCTCGACCTCGGGCTTGCGCTTGCCGGCGGCGACGAAGACGGATCGCTGACCCGCGAGCACGACGAAAAGGTGCTGGGCACGGTCGACTATCTCGCCCCTGAGCAGGCGACCGACAGCCACAAGGCCGACCGGCGGAGCGACATCTACTCGCTCGGCTGCACGCTCTACTACCTCCTCATTGGCAGGCCGCCGTTCGCCACCGGCAAGCTCGCCGAGCGCCTCCAGGCTCACCTCCATAAGCCACCGCCCAATCTGCTCGAGCAGCGGCCCGACGTGCCGATCGCGATCGCCGATCTCTACTTCCGGATGCTCCAGAAGCACCCCGATGGGAGGCCCCTGTCGGCGCAGGAAGTGGCCGATGCACTCGGCGCCTGGCTCGGCTCCGGGCCGTCGGCGGCCGCCACGTCCCGCGCGGAGACGCAGCGGCGGCCGCTGCCCCGCCGCGCGGTCGGCGGCCACGATTCCGGTGGCGGCGTCGTCGTCCGGAGTGGCCCGGGCAGCGGATCGAGCGGCATCTTCCCTGGTGCGGCCGCACCTTCGCCCAGCGGCTCCGGCAACCTCGCCGGCACGCCGTCGCCGTCGAGCATCGCCCGCGCGCAGGCGAGGCCTCTGCCGCGGCCCGCGGCGGCCCCAGCCGCGCCCGTGCGGATCGACACCGGCAGCGCGGCCAGACCGCACCAGCCGGCGTCTCCCGACGCGAGTGGCCACCCGAAGCCGCGGCGGCCACGCCGCGACATCGCCGGCCTACCGCTCGGCGCCTGGATCGCCGTCGCGTGTGGCGTGCTCCTGGCGATCGGCCTCGCGGTGGCCGTCGCGGTCAAGCAGCGGTAGGTCGATTCCGGTTTTACAGGCAGGCCTGCGCGGCGCGGCGGAGTCGGCGTGCCCCCATCGCTTACGCGATTGGGCTTCCTGAAG
>JBBAVQ010000254.1:0-4562 GCA_040397625.1 Pirellulales bacterium
GCTGAAACCCACCCAACCCCTGCAATGTAGAGCCTCGGAAAAACCCTGTCAAGCACCTGGGGAAAAAATTTTTCTGCCCCTGAAACGGCAGCATTCCGGACGGCGAAGCAACCAGACCCCTGGCCGCCGGTCTGGGGCTCTCCATCGCAGGTCCATGCCTCACCATCATGGGCGACGCCCCAGAATCGTCTTCACTGCCTCGGCCTCGTTCCGCTCCATGGCCAGTGCCGCCACCCGCCCCTCAGGATCCGCCAGCCGCGAGTCGAGTTCCACAGCCTTCGTGGCGGCGGCGTCGGCCTCGGCGACCCGCCCGGCCGCATCAAGGGCGAGCGCCAGCGTCATCCAGGCATCTCCCCGCGTTTCACCGGAGAGGCTCACCGCTCGTCGGGCCATCTCGACTGCCTCGTCCCCCCGACCGGCGTCCCGCAGGGCCGCCGAGAGACCATTGGCGCCGTTGAACGATCCCGGATTGCGGGCGAAGGTGTCGCTCCAGAGCGCAAGTGGGCTGTGCCAGACACGCTGCCTGTCGATGCAGCCCCACGCGAGAGCCGCGACCGCGACGACCGCGAGCATCGTCGCGGCGTGCCGTCTCGGCTCACGGGCCCTCACCCAGGCGGCATCGAGCAGGCACGCAAGGAGGCAGGCCACGCCGGCAAGCGGAAGGTAGAGGTAGCGGTCAGCCGCGGCACGATAGATCGGCATGAGATTTGAGACCGGCACAAGCGGCAGCAGCATGAGCGCCAGCCCGAAGACAACGCGGCGATCCCGCCGGACCGCCAGGCCCGCCGCGATCCCCAGGGTTGCGAGGATCGCGAGCGATGCCCAGAGGGGCAGATACCGAATCGAATAGCCGCCGTAGTCGGCACAGAGATTGACCGGCCAGGCCACGAGTTGGGCATAGAGCACGAGAATCCGCGGTTCGATTTTAAGCGCCTCCAGGAGCGTTCCACCCGGATACTCGGGCCGCGACTCGAAGATCCGCGACGGCGACGGCTCGAGCAGAAACCGCGCCGCCAGGAAGGCGGCGACGAGCGCCAGGCCGCCTCCGATCGCGATGGCCCAAAACCGGCTCACCGCCCCGCGGTGAAAGGCGAGGCCATAGGCAGCGACGACGAACGGCGCGGCGATTCCCGACTCCTTGCTGGCGACTGCGAGCAGGCAGAGCCCGGCACAGGTCGCGGCCCGGCGGAGGTCGTCACCGGCGGCCGCGGTGTGGCGGGCGGCGAGGGCAACCGCGGCGAGCGTGAACACAGCCGTCAAAAGATCCTCGCGAAACGTCGGCTCGCAGACCGCCTCCGCGACGACCGGGTGGACGGCGAAGAACAGGGCCGAGACGACCGGCACCAGCGGATCCGTGGCCCGGCCGCGGGCCGTGCCGCGGCCGAGCACGTCACGAATCACAAGCCAAACGAGCAGCACGTTGGCCGCGTGCAGCAGGATGCTTGTCAGATGGTAGCCGAATGGGTTTGTGCCCCAGACGGCGGCGTCGAGCATCAGTGACGCGAGTTGCACGGGACGATTGAAGTCGAGCACGTCCATGCCCAACACGCGAAACGAGAGCACGTTCAGCCAGTTCCGTGGATCGTGCAGAAAGGGATCGGTGAGGATCTGCAGGCGGGCGTCGTAGACGAAGCCCGCCGAGAGCGTCGCCGAAAACACGGCCAGCGTGACGCCGACGAGCACCGCAGCGGTCCGCAGCAGGGCCGGATCCACCGCCTACTTCCCCGATAGTGACGGCTTGTCGAGCATGACGCACGACAGGTCACCGAGCGGGCTCATGACCGGCGGCGTGTCGAAGCCGAGTTCCGCGAGGGCCTCGAAGAGCCCCTGGCCCCGGTCGGGAAAACCGTTGCGGTTGATGTAGATCGCCTTGAATCCCCGTTTCTGGATCTCGTCGATGGCGGCATTCACGTTGGCGATACTGAAGCGGATCTTCTGCGCCTGCTGGTCGGGCACCGCGCCCTCGAACAGCTTCTGCTGCACCCCCTTCTGCCACTCCTCGCGCGGCCGCCCCTTCATCGAACCGAAGGAATACCGCAGGCGGCCGCCATGAAGATACGGCCGAAAATGGTCGTAGGATGCCACTCCCGGCACGGGCGTCTCGGGAAACTCCATGACAGGCAGCTGGAACACCATCGCGCCGGCGGGCAACTGCGTCTCGATCTCCGCCACGAACGACCGATCGGCCTCGACCTGCCGCGCGATGAGCGTGGCCTGCTCGACCGTGGGTGCCCGGGGCACCTGATCCCAGAGCACGAGCAGGCTCAGACCGATCACCGCGGTCAGCGTGCCGATCTGCGTCGTCTCCGACGCCCCGCGCCCCGCGCCGGCCCGCTGGCGTTCCGAGAGCCACTCCATCGCGTGCATCAGCGCGATCGCAAGGATCGCGACGCTGTAGCGGCAACCGGTGCGAAAGAGCGTGAACCCGAAGGCGCCGAAGATCGCGTTGAGCCCGCCCGTCGAGAAGGTGAGCACGATCCAGAGCACCTGCCAAGCAGCGGCGGGCATGCGGCCGTGATCGACCATGCCGCGGGCGGCAGTGACGGCGAGGAGCGTCAGCGAGGCGATGCCGACCAGGCCGAGATAAGACCCTTCGTCGAGCAGCGGGGCGCCCGCGCGATGCTCCGCAGCGAACTTCGCGAAGCCGGCCGAATGGTGCGTGATGGGCGGAATCACGAGATCGACGAGTTTCAGCCCGTAGATCTCGAGCCACTTGTACTCCCGGACGACCGCTCCCTGGTTGGCGCCGTTGGCCATCCGATAGGTCCAGGTGTCGAGATTCATGAGCACGAACGCGACGGCTGCGGCCGCGATCACCGCCAGCACGGGCTTCAGCGTGGCGAACGACCGACGCCGCCAGGCAAGCGCCGCCCCGCCAAGGAGGGCAAGCTGGCAGAGGAGGTTGGTGAAGTATGGGCTCTGCAATCCGGTCAGCGCCGCCACGCCGATGGAGAACCAGAACCGGCGGCTGCCCCATTGAAGCCCCGGATCCGTCGCCACCCATCGCCACACCAGGATGAACAGCGGAACATGCCAGACGTACTCCGTGGTGATGTGATGCGGCGACTGGGCGAACAGGAAGGGCGCGAGTCCATACGCCAAACCGCCCACGAAGGCCCATGGGCGCAGGCAGCCGAGATAGCGAGCGACGGCGTAGAACGTGGTCGCCGCAAGCCAGTGGCCGATCAGCATGCCCAGGTTGAGGGCGGCGAACAGCCCGACGATCTTCGCGAGGACGGCGAAGAACACGATCTGCAGCTCTTCCAGCAGTGGCCAGTCGTTCCAGTTGGCGCCGTCGGGAGCCCCGAGCCGCGACACCTGCTTCCAGGCCAGCGGCACGAACTCCCCTTCCCCGGCGGCCTTCATCATCGCCAACGCGTGCACGACGTCGCACTTCTCCGGCTCGAGATACGCGGCAGGCATGGCCCACTGGGCCGCCGTCCACTTGCCGTTCGCGGCACACCAGGCGAGCGTCACGAGGCCGAGAAGCACGAGCATGGGCAGCATGTCGGCGCGTTCGAGCCGGCCGCCGACGGACGAGGGCGGCGCACTCCCCGACGACGCGGGCGCTGCTGGTTTCCGATCGGCCATGGACGGGTTCCCTGCGGAGGTGACGCGATGACAACGGCCGGGGTGATCCGCCGCCGTGCCCGCTATGATAACCGGGTTGCCACGACGTTCGACCGCCCGCCGCCGTTCCGGACCGCTGCCGTGCCCGCCGACATTCAGGCCCTGTTTCTCGACCGTGACGGCACGCTCATCGAAGACTCCCACTTCGTCGGCGACGTCGAGAAAGTAACCCTGATTCCGGGTACCCGCGAGGCCCTCGCCCGGCTGCTGGAAGCGGGCACGAAACTCTTCATCCTGACCAACCAGTCGGGCGTCAACCGCGGCTACTTCACGCTCGCCGACGTCGAGGCCGTCAACCGCCGGATGATCGGCCTGCTCGATCTCGGGTCCGCCCCGTTCGCTCGGATCTGCATCGCCCCCGAGCGACCCGACGAGCCGTCCCGCTACCGCAAGCCCTCGCCGCGGTTCATCGAGGAGATGCTCGTCGAGCACGGCATCCCGGCGCCGGCGAGCTGGATGATCGGCGATCGACCGAGCGACTGGGAGGCGGGCCTCGCGGCGGGCGTGCGGGTGGCGGCCATCACGACCGCCGCCACACAGGCCGAGTGGGACGCGCGCCGGCTCGCCCTTGGCATCCGCGGCTACACGAGCCTGCTCGAGTGGCTCGACGACGCAGATCGGTGACGCGTCCGGTGCGAGGGTGTGGCTAGTCCCGAGCGATGCCGAATCCTCGTGCAGGTGGGGTGCAGGTGGGGTACAGGTCGGCAACCTGCACCTACGTCAAAGGCATGAACTCAGCTCGGGGCTGCCCATGCCCTCGAGCGGGCTATGGGAGCAAGCGAAGCCAGGATGGCGAAGCGCAGCGGACATGCAGTGAGTCGAGGCCTGGAGGGCCGAGACGAACGTCCGACGAGAGGGCATGGGCAGCCCCGAGCGGTGCGGCGGACAGGCCCCCATCGCTCACGCGATTGGGCTTCCTGATGACGAGACGA
>JBBAVQ010000255.1:0-4552 GCA_040397625.1 Pirellulales bacterium
ATCCTCGGCTGGCTCATCGAGCAGGGCTACGAGGTCGTGGCGGTGTACGTCGATCTCGGTCAGCCGTGCGAGGATCGCGAGGCGATCCTCGAGAAGGCCCGCACCTGCGGGGCCGTGAAGGCCGAGATCGTGGACGTTCGCGAGGAGCTCTGCCGCGACTTCGCCTTCCCCGTGATGCAGTGGCAGGCACGCTACGAGGGGACGTATCTCCTCGGCACCTCGATCGCGCGGCCGCTGATCGGGAAGATCTGCGTTGACATCTGCCACCGCGAAGGAGCCACCGTCTACGCGCACGGCGCCACCGGCAAGGGCAATGACCAGTGCCGCTTCCAGCTCGCCGCCGAGGCGATCGACCCGCGGATCACCGTGCTCGCCCCGTGGCGAATGGCCGAGTTTCGCAGCCTGTTTCCCGGCCGCAAGGAACTGATCGAATACTGCGAGGCCCGCGACATCCCCGTGAAGGCCTCCAAGGACAAGCCCTACAGTTCCGACGAGAACTGCCTCCACACCAGCTACGAGGCGGGGCTGCTCGAGGAACTCACCACCGACGGCTTCAGCCTCGTCGATTTCGGGATGACGGTTGCGCCCCAGCAGGCGCCCGACTGGCCCGAGACGGTGCGGATCGACTTCGAGTCGGGTGTGCCCGTGAAGGTCAACGGCAAGGCCTTGAAGCCGCATGACCTCGTGCTCGCGCTCAACGAGATCGGCGGCCGCAACGGCATCGGTCGCACCGACATCGTCGAGAATCGGTTTGTCGGCATGAAGAGCCGCGGCGTCTACGAGGCCCCGGGCATGACGCTCCTCTACGAGGCCCACCGGCTCGTCGAGCAGATGACGCTCGATCGCGACCTCGTGCACCTCCGCGACCGGCTCTCCCCCGAGGTGGCCGAGATGGTGTATTACGGCTTCTGGTACTGCGCGAAGATGGACGCGCTCCTGGCGTTTATTCGCGAGGCCCAGAAGCCCGTCACCGGCACGGTGGAACTCAACCTCTACAAGGGCAACGTGATGGTGAAGAGCCGCACGAGCCCCCTGAGCCTCTACGATGAGGCGATCGCCTCGATGGAAGGCGGGGGCTCCTACGACCAGACCGACGCCGAGGGCTTCCTGCGGATCGTCGGCCTGCCGCTCCGCGTGCAGGGCCGCGTGCGGCCCCGCGGTAAGGCGTGAACGCCGTGGCGCTGCCGGCGAGCCCGCTGCACCGGCTGGCGTCGGTGGTGCTCGCCCTCGTGCGGATCGACGCTCGGCGGCCCGCCTCGTGGCTCGTGGCTGCCGCCACGCTGGCGGTGGTCGCGCTGGCCCCCACGGCGGGGCCCTGGGCTGCTGGCGGCGGCGTTCTGCTCGGGATCGCTGCGGTGGGCTCGCTGCTGCGGGCGCCGCAGACTGCGGAGATGCTCCCAGCCCGCCTGCTCGCGCGGCTCGCATGGCCGTTGGCTGCCGCCGCGGCGTGCGCCGTCTGGGCGCGGCTCGCCGGAGGTGATGCCGCCGGCCGGACGCTCGTCGCTGCCGGCGTCACCGGCGGCGCGATCCTCGCCGTTGCGGCCGTGGGTGGCGTGAAGCGGCTGCCGGGAGACCGCCACCTGTTCGCCGCGCCCCCGATGACCCACGACCATGCGGCACCGGGCCCGGTGCCGCTCGTCGGCCGGTCGTGGCCTGATGCGGCGGCGATGGCGTCTACCCTCGTTGCCATGGCGGTCTGCTACTTCCTCATGCCGGAGTTCTCAGCCTGCTACGCGGTGGTCGCCACGTCGTGGTTCACGCTCCTGGCCGTGCCTGCCGCCACGCTCATCGGCGGCGACCAGAGGTCGCGGAATGAGCTGACGGCTGCGGCACCGGGGCGACCTCGCCTGCCCGGCACGCCGGCTGCCGCCGTGCTGATTCTCGCCGCATATGCCGCGGTTCTTGGCTGGCCCGCCGCGGTGGCCGCGATCGTGGCACGCGATCGCCCGTGGGGGTGGCACGGCCCGCTCGCGGCGATGCTCATGCTGGCCTTGTTGGCGGCCGTGGCCTCGGCCCTGGCCTGGGTTTCGTCGGTTCGGCGGTGGCGCGACGACACCACGCTCGCCCTCGTCGCCTCCGCTCATGCCGTGGCGCTCGCCCTCGTCGCCCGGGCCGCCTAGGCCGCGCAGCCTCCTCGGGCGGCCGCGGTTCGCCAACTTTGGCGTTGCCGCATCGCGGCCCGACGTGCGACACTCCGCCAGTCTGCGCAGCTTCGCGGGCCGTTGGCGGCCCGTGCGGCTCCGTGGAGCATCACGGTTGATCGAGTCGAGATAACCCCGCCCATCGCACGATATTCAACGCATCGTGTCGATCGTGCGGATGCCGAAAGCCCCATCGAGGAGTCGTCTCGTGCCAGGAACTCTCATCGCCATCAGCCGCCGTGCGTTCCGCCTGCGGGCCCTTGCCGTTGCCCTGCACGTGTCGGCTGCGGCCATCGTGGCGACCGCGGCGGGCTTTCCCGACAGCGAGACCATCTTCCCCGCCTCCACCCGCGCCTGGATCAGCATCGCCGACTTCCGGGGCATGCAGGACCGCTTTGAGAAGTCGCCTTACGGCCAGTTGATCGCCGATCCCGCGATGAAGACGTTCGTGGAGCATCTCCGCGAGCAGATCTCGAAGAACGGCAAGCAGCGGCTCGCCAAACTCGGGCTCACGCTCGAGGATCTCGGCAAGGTGCCGGGAGGCGAACTCGCCGCCGCGGCGATCGAGGTCGAGGGTGGAACGTTGGCCACCGTGCTGCTCGTTGACACCACCGGACACGAGGACGACGCCAAGGCCGTCGTCGATCGGATCGGTAGCCGCCTCCTCGAGCAGAAGGCGACGAAGGTGACCGTGCCCGGCGCCCCGCCGCAGCTGACCGTCTACGAACTGCCCCCTGATCCGAACGACGTCCGGTCGGATGCGGCAGGCCGAAAGCGGAGGGTTGCCTTCGCCCTGGCGCCGCAGGTGCTCGTCGTCGGTGACGACGCCGTGCAGGTCGGCCAGGCCTTTTCGGTGCTCGCCCAGGGCCGCAAGGACAGCCTCGCCACCGTCGAGTCGTACAAGGCGATCGTCGAACAGTGTGGCAGTCAGGTGCCCGCTGCAGCCGCCCCGATCCGCTGGTTCGTCGATCCGCTGAAGTTCGCCGCGGCGTATCAGAAGACCAATCCGCCCCGCGAGAAGCGGAAGGGCCCCGATTACGTCGCCATCCTCGGCCGGCAGGGCTTCGATGCGATCAAGGGGGCCGGTGGCGTGCTCGTGTTCAGCGAGGGGCCGCACGCGATGCGGCATCATAGCCTGATCTACGCGCCGCCGCTGCCGGGCCGCGATCCCGAGTCGGTCGAACGGTTCGATCTTGCCGCCCGGATGCTGCGGTTTCCGAACGCCGCCGGCGTGGCTCCCGCATCGTGGGTGCCGCGCGATGCGTCTGGCTGGGCCGCGATGCAGTGCGACGTGAAGACCGCCTTCGGCTCGGCCGAGTCGCTCGTCGATGACATCGTCGGCGACAAGGGCGTGTTCGACGACGTCATCGCATCGCTGAAGGAGGATCCGGACGGCCCGCAGATCGACGTCGAGAACGACCTCGTCGCCTGCCTCGGCAAGCAGGTGAGCGTGATCACCGACCGGGTCGATCCGATCAGCACCGATTGCGAGCGGATCGTGATCGCGATGGAGGCCGCCGACGAGGCTCGGGTGGCCGCGACCGTGGCCAAGGTCATGGACGCCGACAGCGACATGCGGAAGATCGACATCGCCGGCCACGCGGCCTGGGAACTGATCGACCACTCGATGGAGATCCCGAAGCTGGAGGTCGAGACGCCCGGAGGTGCCGTGGCCCACGCCGACCACGACGCGAACGACGAGGCCCATCGCCGGCGGCAGCGACTCCGCGAGAAGGAGGGGCGGCTGCTGCCGCACTCGACGGTGACCGTCGCCAAGGGGCATCTGCTGATCGCATCGCATCGCGACATCCTCGAGCGGATGCTCTCCGCCGATGACGCGGCGGCCTCGCTGGCCGCCGCTCCCGACTATGCCGCCGTGCAGGCCGAACTCGGCAAGTTCGTGGCGGCCGCCACCGCCGCCCGCGGCTTCGGCCGCGAGGATGAAGCCGTGCGGCCCACGTACGAACTGCTCCGCCAGGGCGCGATGCCCAAGTCGCAGAGCCTGCTGGGGCAGCTCCTCAACGACGCGCTCGGTGACGGCAAGCCGGGCACCGTTCGCGAGCAGAAGATCGACGGCAGCACGCTGCCGGAGTTCGACGTCGTCCGGAAGTACTTCGGGACGAACGGCCTGGCAATGGAGACGCGGTCGCAGGGCTGGTACATCGTGGGGCTCGCCCTGCCGCGGTCGCCGCAGCAGGAGCAGGAGGTCGCCCGCCGCCCCGCCGAGCCCGCGAACCGCTGAGCCCCTCGTCGCGTTGGGGCTCGCGCTCAGGAAGCCCAATCGCGTGAGCGATGGGGGCCTTCGGGTGGTGCGCCGCTCGGGACTGCCCATGCCCATCGCCGGACGTTCGCTGCGGGCATCCTGCCCTTCGCATCACTCGATGCTGACTTCGCTCCGCCATCCATGGCTC
>JBBAVQ010000256.1:0-4279 GCA_040397625.1 Pirellulales bacterium
CTGGTCCGCCTTGGGCTCGGGGCTGCCCATGCCCGTCGCCGGACGCTCACTTCGGCCCTCCAGGCCTTCGCTCTCTCGATGCTGACTTCGCTTCGCCATCCATGGCGGCGCTCGTCAGCGAACCGGATTGGCCGTCGGCAGGACGGCGACGTCGGAACGGCTCGGTGGCAGCTGATGGGCCGCATCGGCCGCATGGCCGTGGTGGGCTCGCGACAGGTGGTCCACGAAGTCGGGCCGGGCCCCCTTGAGCACGAACACCTCGCTCGACGAGTCGGCCGAACCGTGCGGCCTGACGATGCAGATCACCTCGGCCTTGCCGCCGTGCTGTCGGACGTGGTCGATCAGCGCGGCCTCGCCGGCCGAGAGCGTCGCTGGCGGCGCTTCCAATCGGCTGGTGGCGGCGACGGCGGCCGCCGCGGCGGGCATCGCGCCGGCGTCGGGAAGCGCACTGGTCGATGCGGTGGGGACGGCGTCGGCGCGATCGCGGCGATCGAACGAGACACTCGGCATCTCCGCCGGCATGTTCGGCAGGTGTGGCCCGGCGGCGGCGACGTCGAGGCCACCGCTCGGGTAGACGTTGCGATAGACGAAGGTGAGGCCGGCCTCATCGAGTTGGTCGTGGATCGACGGCAGTGCCGCAAACAGACCCTCGTTGTCGGCCGGATCGGCCGCGTTGCAGACGCCGATCAGCGTGCCGTCGATCGCGAACAGGCCGCCACCGGAACGGCCCTGGACCGGCTGGCCCGCCACCTGGAGGTTCGAGGGGCCGAGGTACTTGTCTACCGCGGTGATCCGACTGTGGTGGATCGTCGGATCCTTGCCGCCGTTGCAGCCGACGGTGACGACGGCGGCTCCGACGGCGGTCGCCCGATCGGTGCCGCCGACGCGGACGGGATCGATCGTCGCCTCGGTGAAGATACTCACCAGCGCCAGGTCGCGCTTCAGATCCCAGGAGATCACCTGCCCGGCCATGCCCCGCGGGCCTTGCGGTCCGAAGAGGTCGACCTCGATCCGGCCCTTGCCCTGCGAGTCGCGAAAGACATGGCCGCAGGTGAGGATCAGCGCCTCGCCCTGCCGGCAGTCGATCACGGTGCCCGTGGCCCAGGAGACGCCCGACGAGTCTTCGACCCGCAGGCGGGCGGTGGCTGCGAGAAGGCGCTGTTCGAGGGCGGCGCGGCTCCCCGAGTCGCCAGCTGACACGGGCATCGCCGGCGTTGCATCGGGAACCGGGGTGACGGCCGCGAAGGACTGCGGCATAGCCGGTTCGACGGCCGCTGGCGTGCGCGCCGGTGCCGACGGAGGGGGGTCGGTCGCCAGGTGCGCATCCGCCGGGGCGAGTGGCACGGGCACGCCGGCGACCGCCGGCTGGTCTGTCGCCGCTGCAGCCGCGGCCACCGGGGCCGTGCCGCCCAGGGGGGCGGCCGCCTTGGCGAGCAGGTTTTCGAGTTCGCCACGGGTGGTGGCGCCGTTGATCCGGCCCACCTCATGCCCCTTCACCAGAAGCACGTAGCAGGGCACGCCGGTCACGGCGAAGCGTCGCACGAGGTCGGTCTCGCGATCGACGTCCACGTGCCGCACGACCCATCCGGCGGAAGCAACCTCGGCCACGAGTGGTGCCATCTGCTTGCAGGGCCCGCACCACGAGGCCGCAAAGTCGAGCAGGAGCACCTCGCCCGACTGGGCTGCCGCAACGGGGTTGGCCGCCGCAGGCCTCGTGAGGCCGACAAGGCTGCAGGTGGCGAACCCGGCAGCGATCACAAGCAGACGCATCATCGGTCACTCCACGAAACTGGGGCGGCGTTGCCGTCGCCGTCGCGGGCCGTTCTGGGCCGGCGAGGGGGCGGGATACTGCCCGCGACACCGGGGGGCGACAAGCCCACTTTCGTGCCGGCGTGCTTGCCCAGTCGGCCGGCATTCCCTCGATTCCCCGTGGCTTCCTACAATCCGCTCGAATCCTCCCCCTCCGCCCGTGCAGCCCCCGCATGCCTTCCTCCCCCCGGCGCCGCATCCTCGTCACCTCGGCGCTGCCCTACGCCAACGGGCACATCCACCTCGGGCATCTCGTCGAATACATCCAGACCGACGTCTTCGTGCGGTTTCAGAAGCTTCGCGGCCACGAGTGCGCCTATGTCTGCGCCGACGACACGCACGGCACAGCGATCATGATCCGGGCCCGCGCGGAGGGGCGGAGCGAGCGGGAGCTGATCGCGGAGATGCGGGCGGCGCACCTCGCCGACTTCGCGGGTTTCCAGGTGGCATTCGACCACTACGGATCGACCGACAACCCCGCCAACCGCCGGCTCTGCGGGGAGGTCTGGCAGGCGCTCTCGTCAAAAGGCCTCGTCGTCACGCGTGACGTTCAGCAACTCTATGACGCGACGGCCGGCACGTTCCTCGCCGACCGCTTCGTGAAGGGCACCTGCCCCCGCTGCCGCGCCGCCGACCAGTATGGCGACACCTGCGAGCAGTGCGGCGCCACCTACGCACCCGCGGATCTCGTCGATCCGGTGAGCACGCTCTCCGGCACGCGACCCGAGGTGCGTTCAGCAGAGCACCTCTTCGTGACGATCGAGGCCCTCCACGGCTTTCTCGCGGAGTGGACCCGGTCGAGCGGCGCGCTTGACCCGCGGATCGCCAACTACCTCGCCGGCCACTTTCTCGGCGAGCCGCTGCGCGACTGGGACGTCTCCCGGCCGGCGCCCTACTTCGGCTTCGAGATTCCCGACGCCCCCGGCCACTACTGGTACGTCTGGTTCGACGCCCCGATCGGCTATCTCGCAGCCACCGCCGAGTGGTGCGAGGCCCGCGGGCAGGCGTTTGAATCCTGGTGGGGCCGCGGCGGCGCCGGCGCGGCCGCCGAGATCCACCACTTCATCGGTAAGGACATCGTCTACTTCCACACCCTCTTCTGGCCGGCGATGCTCGAAGCGGCCGGCCTCGCGCTGCCGACGAAGGTCCGCGTGCACGGATTCCTCACCGTGAACGGCCAGAAGATGTCGAAGAGCCGTGGCACGTTCGTGCTCGCGCGGACCTGGCTCGATCACCTCGATCCCGCGGCCCTTCGTTACTACTACGCGGCGAAGATCTCCGGCGGCATCGACGACCTCGATCTCAACCTCGAAGAGTTCATGGCAAAGGTGAACGCCGACCTCGTGGGCAAGGTGGTGAACCTTGCCAGCCGCACGGCGCGGTGGCTCGAGGCGACCGGCCTGTCGGCGTCGTATCCCGCCGACGGCGGGCTGTTTTCGCAGGCAGCCGCCGATGGCACGGAGATCGCCGCCGCCTACGAGGACGGCGACTTCGCCCGGGCGATGCGGGCGATCATGCTCGCCGCCGACCGGGCCAACGCCTACGTCGACGCCGAGCAGCCGTGGAAGCTCGCCAAGCAGGGGCCGGAGGCGGCCGGCCGCCTCCGCGACGTGGCGAGCGTGGCTCTCAACCTCTTCCGACAGATCGCCGTCTACCTCGCTCCCGTGCTTCCCGGACTCGGCGACATGGCCGGCGATCTCATGGGCGGCCCGATCCGCTCATGGGACGAGTCGCAGACGCCGCTGGCCGGACTGCCGGTCGCCCCATTCAAGCCGCTCATGAAGCGGATCGAACGTGAGCAGATCGACGCGGTGATTGCCGCGTCGCAGGCTGCCGCCGAACAGACCACCTCAGGAGAACCTCCGATGGAGACGACACCGACCACCGCCGATTCCGGCGAGCCCCTTGCCGCCGAACCGCTCGCGGCCACCTGCTCGATCGACGACTTCGCGAAGATCGACCTCCGCGTGGCTCGGATCGTGGCCGCCGAGGAGGTGCCTGAGGCCAAGAAACTCCTCAAGCTCACGGTGAGCCTCGGCGGCGATGCCACCCGGACGGTGTTTGCCGGCATCAAGGGTTTTCACGAACCGGCGGCGCTCGTGGGCCGGCTCGTGGTCGTGGTCGCAAACCTCGCGCCGCGGCAGATGAAGTTTGGGCTCAGCGAGGGGATGGTGGTGGCAGCCAGCGGCGCGGGCGCCACAGGTGTGTACCTGCTCTCGCCCGACTCCGGCGCCCTGCCCGGCATGCGGCTGCACTGACTGTACGGCTGACGGGCCATCCCTGGCCCCGTCAGCCTTGGCCCGGCGATGGTGAAGCCAAGGTTCACCATGCCGGGCTGGCTCGCCCTCCGGGCTCACGTGTACGGCTGACGGGCGGACATGGTCCCGTCAGCCTTGACCCGGCGTGATGAAGCCGAGGTTCACCATGCCGGGCTGGCTCGCCCTCCGGGCTCACGTGTACGGCTGACGGG
>JBBAVQ010000256.1:4379-4517 GCA_040397625.1 Pirellulales bacterium
CGGACATGGTCCCGTCAGCCTTGGCCCGGCGTTCACGTCGCACCGGGAAGACACACAGGTTGAAAACCTGTGCTACGAGATGCAGCGAGGGGCTGCCCGTGCCCGAGAGCCGGGCTCGGCGGCAAGCGAAGCCAGGAT
>JBBAVQ010000257.1:0-4502 GCA_040397625.1 Pirellulales bacterium
AGGCGTACGGCTGCCCTCCGCCGGCCCCCATCGCTCACGCGATTGGGCTTCCTGCCCCCCGTCGCACGCACCTGTCGCGGTCTGATCGTGCCCGATCATGCCCTGATCACCGGGAAAACCAACTCGACTCGTCGGCCGGAAACGAGGCCGGTATAACTTGGGCGACGATGGCGGAGCCGGCGGGCTGGAGAAAGCCCACCGGCTTTTTTGCGGGCCGACTTTGTGACGAATTTCACGAAGTCGGTTTCCGCAGCCGAAAAACGCATATCGCCCTCCCGCCCTGCCCGAGTTTTTCAGCCCGAGTGCTTATGGACGCGATCCTCCCGGTCCTGCTGTTCGTCGCGATCGCGGCGGCCGTCTCGGTCGGGCTGGTGGTTTTCGCCAGTCTTGTGGGCCCGAATCGCTCCGGCGCCGTCAAGGAGATGCCCTACGAGAGCGGCATGGACCCGGTCCACGACACACGGCGACGGTTCGACGTCCGCTTCCACCTGGTGGCGATCACCTTCCTCGTATTCGACGTCGAACTGCTGTTTCTCTACCCGTGGGCGGTGGCAAGTCGCTCGGCCGCCGGCGTCGATGCCGCGGTGCAGGGCGGCCTCGTGTCGTCCCGCGGACTCGTCTTCGGCGGTGCGATGCTGTTCATCGCACTGGTGATCGTCGGCTTCGCATACGACTGGCGCAAGGGGGTGTTCCGATGGCGATGATGCCTTCCGGATCGGGCGGGCGGATCGAGTTGCCCGAAAACGTCGTGGTCAGCCGGCTCGACGCCCTGGCCAACTGGTGCCGCAAGAACAGCCTCTGGCCGATGCCCTTCGCCACGGCCTGCTGCGGCATCGAACTGATGGCGACGGGCGCGAGCAAGCACGACCTCGCCCGCTTCGGCGCCGAGGTCTTCCGGTTCAGTCCGCGGCAGTGCGACCTGATGATCGTCGCCGGCCGCGTTGTCATGAAGATGCTCCCCGTGCTGCAGCGGATCTGGCAGCAGATGCACGAGCCGAAATGGTGCATCTCGATGGGCGCCTGTGCGAGCACCGGCGGCGTCTTCGACACCTATGCCGTCGTGCAGGGCATCGACCGCTTCATCCCGGTCGACATGTACGTGCCCGGCTGCCCGCCGCGGCCGGAGCAGCTGATCCAGGCGATCATCGACCTCCAGGACAAGATCCAGCGGGAGGGCACGATCACCGGCCGCGAGTTCGACACCGCCGGCCGCCAGCTGCGGAAGCGGGCGCTCGTCGAGCTCGCGGGCCCCGCGACGATCGATGCCTCCCGCAATCCCGTGCTGCAGCGAGAACTCGCCGCGGCTGCCGAGGCCATCACCTCCCGTTCCTGACCCTCATCACGCCCGCCACCGATGCCTTTCACGCCACCATCCGTCGACGACGTGCTCGCCGGCCTTGCGGACCGGTTCGGAACGCTCGACACGAGCGTGTATCGCGGCCAGACACGGGTCGTCGTGCCGGCCGACATGTCGTTCGACGCGCTGGCCTGGCTCAAGGAGCGGGGCTTCGACCTGCTCGTGGACGTCACCTGCGTTGACTACCTCGAGTATCCGGACGCCAAGCACCGCTACGGTCTCGTCTACCTGCTCGCCTCGACGGCGACCAACCAGCGGCTCACCGTCCGCGTGTTCGTGGACGACCCCGACCCCGCGGTGAAGAGCGCCGTGCCGCTCTGGGCGGGCGCCAACTGGCTGGAGCGCGAGGTCTGGGACCTGTTCGGCATCCGCTTCACCGGTCACCCCGACCTCCGCCGCCTCGTGATGCCCGAGGAGTTCACCGCGCACCCGCTGCGGAAGGACTATCCGCTCCAAGGCCGCGGCGAGCGGCACAACTTCCCCGTCATCACCCGCGACCACAGCTAGCCCATGTCCATCGCCACAGCCAACCTCGACACCACCGGCCCCGAGGCCGGCGCCCGGAGCGAGGACTACCTCTGGACGCTCAACTTCGGGCCGCAGCACCCCGCCACCCACACCACGCTGCGGCTGGTGCTCAAACTCGACGGCGAGCGGGTGGTCGACGCGATGCCCGAGATGGGCTACCTCCACTCCGGCTTCGAGAAGATCGGCGAGCACCTCACGTTCAACCAGTACGTCACCGTGACGGACCGGATGAACTACATCTCGCCGATGGCCAACAACGTGGCCTGGCACCACGCGGTCGAGACGCTCCTGGGCATCGAACTCACGCCGCGATGCACGTACATCCGCACGATCATCGCCGAACTGGCGCGGATCAGCGACCATCTCCTCTCCAACGGCGCCGTGGGCCTCGACACCGGCGCGTTCACCTTCTTCCTCTACGGCTTCTACCAGCGGGAAGTCATCTACGACATCTTCGAGACGCTCTGCGGAGCCAGGTTCACCAACTCCTACACGCGCGTGGGGGGCGTCTCCCAAGACTTCACGCCGCTGGTGATCGAGAAGATCCGGGCCTTCATCCGCACGTTCCCCAAGACGCTCGACGACATGGAGCGGCTCCTCACGAGGAACCGGATCTTCGTCGACCGCACCAAGGGCGTGGGCTTGCTCACGAAGGAGGAGGCGATCAACGCCAGTGCCAGCGGACCGGTCGCCCGGGCCAGCGGCGTGACGAGGGACCTCCGCAAGGACGAGCCCTACCTCGCCTATGCCGACCTCGACTTCCAGGTCTGCTGCGCGAGTGCCGGTGACTGCTACGCCCGGTATCTGGTGCGGATGCAGGAGATGCGGGAGAGCCTGAAGCTCGTGGCGCAGGCCCTGGAAAATCTCCCGGCCGGCGACGTCAACGTGAGCATCGACCAGCGGGTCGCCCGGCCCACGAAGCAGCAGGTCTACTCGTCGATCGAAGGCACGATCTCGCACTTCGAGCTCTCGATGGCCAACCGCGGCTTCGAGGTGCCCCACGAAGAGTCGTATGCCGCGATCGAGGCCCCCAACGGCGAACTCGGCTTCTACATCGTGGGCGACGGCAGCGAAAACGCCTACCGCGCCCGCTGCCGGCCACCGAGCGTGCTCCACTTCGCCCTCTTCCCGCAGCTGATCCGCGGCCACACGCTCTCCGACGTGGTGGCCGTGCTCGGCAGCCTCAACATCATCGCCGCGGAGCTCGACCGATGACGGGAACCAATCCCACCTGGTCGAGGAGGACGGGGCTGCCCATGCGCTCGAGCCGGCGTTGCCGGCCAGCGGAGCCAGGATGGCGGAGCGCAGCCGGCATCGAGAGAGCGGAGGGCAGGATGCCCGCAGCGACCGTCCGGGCGAGAGGGCATGGGCAGCCCCGTCCGGCACCACCCACGGAGCGCCCATGATCGCCCCCGGCCGCACGTACCTCACCGACGAGATGGTGGCGAAGATCGAGGCGCTCGCGCCGCGATACCCGAACCGCCGTGCCCTCACCCTGCCGGCGCTGCACATTGTCAACGCGGAGCTCCGCCACGTGCCGCTTGGGGCCGTTGCCGAGATCGCCGCGGTGCTCGGCCTCGCCCCGGCCGAGGTGCAGGACACGCTCACCTTTTATCAGTTCTTCCACCAGGAGAAGCCGCACGGCAAGGTGCGGGCCTTCGTCTGCCGCTCGGTGTCGTGCGCCCTGCGGGGCGGCGACCACCTGCTCGAGCACCTCTGCAAGGCGAACCGGATCGAACCCTACGGCACGACCGCCGACGGCGAGCTGACGATCGAGCCGGCCGAGTGCCTCGGGGCGTGCGACTTCGCCCCCTGCATCCTCGCCAACGACGACCTGCTCACGAACATGACTCCCGAGACCGCCGCGGCGGAACTCACGAAGCCGCGGGCGAGGGCCACCTGACCATGCAGCCATTCAAGCCCGTCTTGCTCGAAGCCGTCGGCGTGCCCGACGGCCACACCATCGCCAGCTACAAGAGCCGCGGTGGCTACGCCCCACTCGAAGCCACGCTCGCCGGCAAGCAGCCCGCCGACGTGATCGAGATGGTGAAGTCGTCGGGGCTCCGTGGCCGCGGCGGCGCCGGCTTCCCCACCGGACTGAAGTGGACGTTTCTCCCGAAGGATCATCCCGGTCCGATCTACCTCTGCATCAACGCCGACGAGAGCGAGCCTGGGACGTTCAACAACCGGATCCTGATGGAAGACGACCCGCACCAGGTGATCGAGGGGATCATCCTCTCGTCGTTCGCCACGCGGGCATCCACGGCCTATCTCTACCTGCGCTACGAGTATCCGCGGAGCTGGCACCGCCTGCAGGCCGCGATCGACGAGGCCTATGCCGCCGGCTACCTCGGCAAGAACATCCGCGGCACGAACTTCTCCCTCGACGTCTACCTCCACCGCGGCGCCGCGGCCTACATCTGCGGCGAAGAGACCGGTCTGATCGAAAGCCTCGAAGGCAAACGGGCCTGGCCGCGGATCAAACCGCCGTTCCCGGCGATCGAGGGGCTGTTCCGCAAGCCGACGGTCGTCAACAACATCGAGACGATGGCCTGCGTCGCGCAGATCGCCCGCCGCGGCGTCGACTGGTTCAAGTCGATCGGCGTGCCGGCCGATC
>JBBAVQ010000258.1:0-4494 GCA_040397625.1 Pirellulales bacterium
CCGACGACTTCCTGTTCTTCGTGGACGAGTCGCACGTCACCGTGCCGCAGGTCCGGGGCATGTACGCCGGCGACCGCAGCCGGAAGATGACGCTCGTGGACCACGGGTTCCGGCTCCCCAGCGCCCTCGACAACCGGCCGTTGATGTTCGACGAGTGGGAGAAGCGGCTGCACCAGACCGTCTTCGTGTCGGCGACGCCCGCCCCCTGGGAGCTCAGCCGCACCGGCGGCGAGGTGGTGGAGCAGGTGATCCGCCCCACCGGCCTGCTCGATCCCGTGATCGAGATCGTGCCCGCGAAGCAGCAGGTGGTGCACCTCTCGGGCGAGATCGAGAAGGTGGTCGCCGCCGGCCAGCGGGTGCTGGTGACCACGCTCACCAAGAAGCTCGCCGAGGATCTCTCCACCTACTTCCAGGAGCGGAAGGTCCGCTGTCGCTGGTTGCACAGCGAACTCGACGCCTTCGAACGGGTGGAACTCCTTCGGGAGCTCCGCGAGGGGAAGTTCGACGTCCTCGTGGGCGTGAACCTGCTTCGCGAAGGCCTCGACCTGCCGGAAGTGTCGCTGGTGGCGATCCTCGACGCCGACAAGGAGGGCTTCCTGCGGAGCGAGACGTCGCTGATGCAGACGATCGGCCGCTCGGCCCGCAACGTGGACGCCCGCGTGATCCTCTACGCCGACACGGTGACCGAGTCGATGCAGCAGGCCTTGGACGAGACCCGGCGGCGGCGGGCGCTGCAGGAGGCCTACAACCGCGAGCACGGCATCACGCCGGAGACCATTCGCAAGGAGATCCGCGCCGGCATCGAGTCGGAGGCGGCCTCGCGAGCCGTGGCGTTTGAGGCGGTGGGCGCCGGCGACGACTCACGACGACGGGCCGCCGAGGTGATCGAGCAGCTCGAGGCCGACATGATGCAGGCCGCGGCGGAGCTCGACTTCGAGCGGGCGGCGCGAATCCGCGACGAGATCGCTGCCCTCCGCGAGGGACGGCCACGGGGCGGACGGTCCGCCGGACCGCGCGGCCGGAAGGGCAGCGGCAACGGCAGCCGCATCCCCAAGCCGAGGTCGATCTGAACCCGGCCCTCCGGAGCCCACGGCATGCCGCACCGTCATCGTTCCCCACCCCGCGACCCCACCGCGGAGACCGCCGCGCTCCGCGATCCCTCCAGGCTCTGGGAGGCCGTGCAACGGGCCTCGGGCGACTACCTCGTGGTTGTGGATCGAAGCTACCGCGTGCAGCTCGCGAACCGAGTGGACCGGGGCTTCACGCCTGAGCAGCTGATCGGCCGGAGCGTGCTCGACTTCACGAGCGACGACTCGACGAAGCCCCTCAAGACTGCGATCGACCACGTGTTTCGCGAGGGGACGAACTGCTCGCTGCAGACCCGCGTTCAGACCCCCGAGGGCGAGGTCCGCGAGTTCTCCGTCCAACTCGGCCCCGTGGCGTGCGACGACGGAGTGGCGGGCGTCATCATCTGCTCCGAGGACATCACGGCCCTCAAGGAGTCGGAGCGAAACCTCGAGCGGGAGCGCGGCGTCCTTCGTCGGCTGATCGCCATTCAGGAAAAAGAGCGGCAACTGGTCTCCTACGAGATCCACGACGGGCTGGCCCAATACATCGCCGGCGCGATCATGCACCTCGAGGCCCACCTCCATGCTCAGGAGGGCCACGAATCCCGCGAACTCGTGGATGGCGTGCGGCTCCTGCGGGCGGCCGCGGAGGAGTCGCGGCGACTGATCGGCGGCCTGCGTCCCCCGGCCCTCGACGAACTCGGGATCATCGAGGCGATCGAATCGCTCGTCGCCGACGCCCGGATCGAGATTCCCGAGGTGACATTCACGCATCGGCTGCCCGACCGGCGGCTTCCCAACCCGCTGGAGACGACGATCTTCCGGCTGGTGCAGGAATCCCTGAACAACGTCCGGAGGCACGCGCAGGCCGGGTCGGCAGAGGTCGTCGTGGAACTGGCTCCGCGCGGCGTGCACGTGCGGATCAGCGACGACGGCCGGGGCTTCGACCCCGCCAAGGTTTCGGAAGACCGCTTCGGCCTGGAGGGTATCCGGCAGCGGTGCCGTCTGGTGGGCGTGGAACCGCGGATCGAGACGGCACCCGGCAAGGGCACCGTGATCGATGTCGTGCTGCCGATGGATGGCCGGGGAAGCTGAGCGGCCCGGTCAGGCCGCGGCCTTCCTCAGCCCCTCGATCGAACGGCCGAGACGCTTCCGCCCGCCGACAGCAGCCGACGTCGAGGCGGTGGCCGTGTCCGCAGGAGCCTCGAGCACGGTCGGCTGCCTGGTCACGGCGAGGCGGTCGCGCAGCGTCTGGGCGAGGCTGGCGCCGAGGTCCTCGTCGCGGCTCCGGGTGCCGACGTCGTCGATGGCATCGGCCAGCCCGAGGACCACCGCCTGCCGCACGCCTTCGCGAACCCACTGGAAGAAGCTCATCGTCACACCCTCCCTCAAAAGCCCCTCATCGACGGCCCCACACGCTGCGGCCACAGAGCACGTATCGACCGGTCAGCCCCGGGGCTGCACGCGACCAGCCCGACGGGCGGGAACCGGACTCTGGGAAGGGTCTGCGGCTCCCGAAGACTCTGGCAACCTCGTGAGACAGATCAGGCAGATGTCGTCGCTCTGGGGTTCACCGGCGGTGTGGCGGGCGACGTCGGCGAGGATCCGCCGGCCGGCATCGGCCGCCCCGGCACCGCCCTGCCGCAGAGCCGCCTCAAGCCGGCCGAAGCCGTAGCACTCCTGCTCGTGATCGAGCGCCTCGCTGATCCCGTCGGTGAACAGCACCAGCGTGGTTCCCGGCGGAAGCGGCACCTCGCACGTCTGGAAACAGGCTCCCGGCCCGGCCATGCCCAGCGGCAGGCCGCCGAGGCCGTCGGCGACCAGGGCCACGTCGCCTGCCGGAGCTCGCAGAAACCCGGGCAGGTGACCGGCGTTGCAGATCGTCGCCACCTGCCGTCGCGGATCGAGCACGACCACCACCAGCGTGGCGAAGCGATCGTCCCAGCCGCCGCGGAGGAAGCTCTCGTTGATCCGCGCGACCGCCGCGCCGAGGTCCGGCTCGCTGGCGAGGCAGTAGCGGACGTCGGCCGAAAGCGCCGCCATCAGCAGTGCCGCCGACACCCCCTTGCCGGAAACGTCCGCCAGCACGATCGCGATCCGGTTTTCGGCGAGCGGCACGTAGCCGAAGAAATCGCCTCCCACGTGGCGGGCCGACTCGTAGTAATCGAAGAACTCGTAGCCGGGCAGTTCAGGAGGACGCGACGGCAGCAGGCCCTGCTGCACGCGATGCGCCAGCTCGAGATCGCGGGCCAGATGCTCGCGGGCCACCCCCTCGTCGTGCGCCAGCGCCTGCTCGATCACCTGCGACGCCTGACCGGCCACGCCGGCGAGCACCTCGAGATCGGCCTCCGTGAAACCGGAGCTGACGTCGCGGGAATCGACCTGCACGACACCCAATACCCCGCCGCTGGAACGCACCACCGGCACGCACATCACCGATCGGATGCGACAGTCGAGGATGCTCTCGTTGTCGCGAAACCGGGTGTCGGCGGCGGCGTCGGCGGAGAGCACGGCGCGGCGGCTCTCGGCGACCATCGTCACGAGCGAGAGGCTGATCCGCAGCGGCGACTTCGACGCCGCGACTTTCACCCGCTGGGAGCGGACCGCCAACCGTCCCGACTGCGGATCGACGAGCAGCACGAAGCCCCGCTCTGCCTGCGGAAAGGCCTCGAGGAGCCCGTCGAGCAGCCGCGGCAAGACGTCCTCGGCCGCCACCGACGCCCCGATCGCACGGTTGAGGCCGAGGACGGCCCGCAGCTTCGCCTCCACGTGCTGCCCCAGCCCCTCGCCCCCCGGCTGCGGCAGTTCGAGCTGCGAGACGATCACGCCCGATGACTCACCGTCGAGGATCACATGCGCAGTGCCAGACGCCTCCACCGGACGGGCCGCGGTCCGCTGCCGCCGGCGATTCGCCTCTGCAAACACCAACCGCTGGCCGCAGACGCCGATCTCGTCACCGTCTTCGAGCCGGCGACGGGCCGTCAGCGGCAGGCCGTTGATCTGCGTGCCGTTGCGGCTCTGCAGGTCCTCGATGAACGCCCCGTCCGCCGAGAACGTGACCACGGCATGCTGCCGGCTCACTGCGGCCGCCTCGAACACGATCTCGCAGTCGGGATGGCGGCCGATGATGGTCCGCCCCTCGGCCAGCGGAAACCGAGTCACGCGGCGACCGGCGGTGACGAGATCGAGGAATGGCACGGGTCAGGCAGCGGCTGGGCCGGACGGAAGCGATCGATTCGCGGTGTCGGCCGCGGCGGAGGATCCGGAATTGCCCACGGCGACCGCCGCGGGTAATCTCCAAAATCCAACGCATGTTGGGGAATGGTGTAACGGTAGCACGACTGGCTCTGAACCAGTTAGTCTAGGTTCGAATCCTAGTTCCCCAGTCCTTACCCTCACGCGCCGGGGGGCTTGGTCGGCGGTTCCT
>JBBAVQ010000259.1:0-4461 GCA_040397625.1 Pirellulales bacterium
CGCTTCGCCATCCTGGCTCCGCTGGCCGCCGAGCCCGGCTCCGGAGCATCGGCAGCCCCGAGCTCACCATCGGTGACGCATTCAGGAAGCCCAATCGCGTAAGCGATGGGGGCATGCCCACCTCCCCGAGCCGCCGCGATGGACAGACACAGGTTGAAAACCTGCGCTACGGGAGACCTCGAGGCAGGCCACACGTTGGTCGACCCGCCCTGCATCTGCCGTGCCGAACAGGATTGCCATCCCGCGCTCCGCTCGTCAGCTACGCCGGCTCCCGGGCACGGGCAGTCACCTCGCTCGCCACGTTCGTGCCGTTTCGTGGCAGCAGGCGGCCGACGATACGATAGGTGGGCCGCGGCGTCCTTGGTGCGATCTCTCGTGACACAACGCTTTACTCCTATCCCCCAGCCTGGATGCCGTGTCGTGAACGTCATGGCCGTGGCGATGGTCGCGTTGCTGCTGCCCATGCCGTCGGTGACTGCCGATGACGCGACCACCGCGCGGTCGTTCGTCGTGGGCGATGCGCGGATCGATGTCGTCACGACCGTGTTTCCGGCGACGGCCGAGCCGGTGCAGGTGGCCTTCGTGAGCGTGCACGACGACGAGGAGACCGCGGTCGAGGCCGCCGGCGACGTGCTTCGAGACCTCGGCGGACGGCTCGTCGAACTGCGACACACGGGCGACCGCGAGGTGGTGTTTCGGCTCGGCGGCACGGAGCACCGCATCGACCCCAATCGGATCTTCACACCCGCCGGCCGCAAGGCCACGCTCACCGCCCTATCCAGCTGGTCGCAACCCGCCGACGACGTGGTGGCCGCCTTCGCCGACGAACTGCTCTCGACGCTCGCGATCGACGACGTTGACGTGATCGTCGCTCTCCACAACAACACGCCCGACCGCTACACGGCGGCGAACTATGCCCCCGGTGGTTCGCTCGCCGCCGACGCCGCCAAGGTCAGCCTGCGCCCCGGCGGTGATGCCGACGACTTCTTCTTCGTGACCGACCCAGGGCTCTACGACGCGCTCGCCGATCGTGGCCACTCCGTAATCCTGCAGAACGAGGCGACCGTGGCCGATGATGGTTCGCTGTCCGTCTGGTGTGGGCGGATGGGCATCCCGTATGTGAACGTCGAGGCGGAGCACGGCCACCGCACGGAGCAGGCCGTGATGCTTCGCGACCTTGTGGCACTGCTGGCCGAGGAACGCCCGAAGCACGGCCTGCAAACCGTCGCGACGCCGCCGCCGGGCTGCGAACTCGTCGATCTCGCCGGCATCGACGCCTCGTTCGTGCTCGACAACCGCTATGCCACCACCGACAACGTCACCGGCATCCGGCTCTATCCCGCCAACACGATCTACCTGGAGCGATCGGCGGCGGAGCGGCTTGCCCGCGTGCAGGCTTCTCTGCGAGGGCAAGGCCTCGGCCTGAAGGTGTTCGACGGCTACCGCCCGCTCGCGGTCCAGAAAGCGCTCTGGAAGGTCAAGCCTGACCCGCGCTATGTGGCCGATCCGGCCAAGGGCTCCCGGCACAATCGTGGGTCGGCGGTGGATGTCACGCTCGTCGATTCGGAGGGTCGCGAACTGCCGATGCCTTCGGCCTTTGACGAGTTCAGCGAGCGGTCGCACCTTGCCTTCGTGGACGCACCCGGCGACCTGCTTGCGAACCGCGAGACGCTCCAGAAGGCGATGCGGGCCGAGGGATTCATCCCGCTGGCCACGGAGTGGTGGCACTTCGACGCTCCCGGCTGGCGGGCCTTTCCCGTGATGGACGCCAATCCGTACGGCCAGCCGCTGTTTCCCGATGCCCCGCTCGGCGAGGTGACGCCATGATTCGCCCGCTGCCCCGACGGCTCTTCGCGACGGCCCTGGTCGCGGTCCTCCAGGCGGTGGTGGGCGATGGTGCGGCGCGTGCCGAGGAGCTTGTCGCCATCGAGGGCTGCACGCTCGTGTCGGCCGAATGGTCTGACGGCGATAGTTTTCGAGTGCGGACGCCGGCCGGCGAAGAGCACACCGTGCGGCTCTACGGTGTGGACTGCCCGGAGCATCACGTGAACGGGGAGACCGACGCACGGCGGCTGCGAAGCCAACGACGCTACTTCGGCATCGCGGAAGTGAAATCCGACGCCGCCGCCTCGATCGAGTTTGCCAAGCGGCTCGCGGCGGACGCCACGGCCGAGACCCGCCGGCTGCTCGGCCGGCCGTTCATCGTGCACACGAGCTTCGCCGACGGCCGCGGCGACGGCCGCTTCAAGCGGATCTATGCCTTTGTGACCGACGCGAGCGGCCGCGACCTCGCCCAGCAACTGGTTTCGAAGGGCCTCGCCCGCGCGTATGGCGTGGCTCGGGGCACGCCGGCCGGCGAGACGGGCGACGAGTATCGCGAGCGGCTCGCCGACCTCGAACTCCAGGCGGCGAAGCGGGGCGTCGGCATCTGGGCTCACACCGACTGGGACAAACTGCCCCTGGAGCGGCGGCTCGAAAGGCAGGAGGAGCACGAGCTCAAGCAGGCGATCGACGGGGCCGCCCCGACGCCTGCCGGCTTCACGCTCGATCCCAACACCGCCTCGCGAGACGACCTGATGCGTCTCCCGGGCGTGGGCGAGACACTCGCCAACCGCATCATCGAGCACCGCCCCTACAAGCGGGTCGTCGATCTGCTGGAGGTTGACGGCGTCGGCCCGACGAAGTTCCGCGAGCTGAAGGGAATGCTGCGAATCGAGGCACCTGCGCCCTGATCGAATCAGCCGCGGGGATTCTGGATGCATCGCGACCAGCATGCCCCCATCGCTTACGCGATTGGGCTTCCTGGAAACGCCAACCGTGGCGAGCGAGCCCCTTGCTACACTCGCGGCATGGCCTCGATCTACGACTATGACGTGCTCGTGATCGGCGCCGGCCATGCCGGCGTGGAGGCGGCCTGCGCGGCGGCCAGGCTCGGCGCCCGCACGGCCCTGCTGACGACCAACTGCGACACCGTCGGTCAGATGAGCTGCAATCCGGCGATCGGCGGCGTCGGCAAGGCGCAGCTTGTCCGCGAGGTCGATGCCCTCGGCGGCGTGATGGCCCGGGCGATCGACGCCACCGGCATCCAATACCGCGTGCTCAACCGCTCGAAGGGGCCGGCGATGCACGGGCCGCGGGCCCAGGCCGATAAGAAGCTCTATCAGATGGAGGCGAAGCGGCTGGTCGAGGAGACACCGCACCTCGACCTCAGGCAGGAGACCGTCGAAGAACTCCTCGTGGAGCCGCTCGGGGGCGACGGCGCGGCGGCTCCCGCGTGGCGGGTGACGGGCGTGCGGGTTCGCGGCGACGCCGAGTATCGAGCCGCGGCGGTCGTGCTCACCACCGGCACGTTCCTTCAGGCGGTGATGCACACCGGCGAGGCGCAGACGACCGGCGGCAGGGCAGGGGAGGGCACCACGTCGGGGATCTCAGCGGCGCTCCATCGGCTCGGCCTCGTGGTCGACCGCTTCAAGACGGGCACGCCCTGCCGGCTCTCGGCGACGAGCATCGAATTCTCGCAACTCGACGAGCAGCCGGGGGATCCCGAGCCGCAGCCGTTCTCTTTCCTGACCGACACGATCGACCGTGAGCAGATGGTCTGCTGGATCACGCGGACCACGCCCGAGATCCACGACCTCATCCGGGCCAACCTCCACCGCGCGCCGATGTTCACCGGCCAGATCGAGTCGCGGGGGCCGCGGTACTGCCCGAGCATCGAAGACAAGGTCGTTCGCTTCGCCGACAAGGAGAGCCACCAGCTCTTTCTCGAGCCCGAGGGGCGGCACACGCGCGAGATCTACGTCAACGGGATCTCCACGAGCCTGCCCCGCGACGTTCAGGACGCGATGGTGAGGATGGTGCCCGGCCTCGAGCGGGCCGTGATCATGCGGTATGGCTATGCCGTCGAATACGACTACTGCCCGCCCGATCAGCTCCGCGCCACGCTCGAAAGCAAGCGGGCCAGGGGCCTCTTCTTCGCCGGCCAGATCAACGGCACGACGGGCTACGAGGAGGCCGCGGCCCAGGGGCTCGTGGCGGGGGCCAACGCGGCGCTCGCGGCCGCTGGTCGCGAGCCGCTCGTGCTCGAACGCGAGGATTCCTACATCGGCGTCTTGATCGACGACCTAGTCACCCGTGGCGTGGATGAGCCCTATCGGATGTTCACCAGCCGCGCGGAGCATCGGCTGGCCCTGCGGCACGACAACGCCGACCGCCGGCTCACGCCACTCGCCGCGCGGCACGGTCTCGCCGAGCCGCACCGCGTCGAGCGGTTGGCCGCCAAGACGGCCGAGATCGAGGCCACGCTCGCCGCGCTTGCAGCCACCCGAGTGCAGGGCACGTCGCTCGCCGACCTGCTCAAGCGGCCGGAGTTCACCTGGACCCACGCGGTCGAGGCGGCACCGACTCTCGCGGCCGTGTCGCGGGAGGCGGCGGTGCAGATCGAGAACGATATCCGCTACG
>JBBAVQ010000260.1:0-1731 GCA_040397625.1 Pirellulales bacterium
CTGTCACCTTTTTCCCCGCGGGTGGATGTCCGCCGGTCGCCCATCCGGCGTTGCCAGGCTGCCGTCACCTCCCTTGCCGATCCTGACAGAGCGCGGTACTGTTGAGGATTATCATGATCACGCGCTCGCTCACGGCCGCCTCGCTCGCGGGTGACTCCTGTTTTCTCTTGGGGCCCCGCCAGACCGGAAAGAGCACGCTCCTGCGGACGCTCTTCCCCGACGCTCCCGCCTACGACCTGCTCTCCTCACGGGAGTTTCGGCGGCTGTCGGCTGATCCCGGCGTGTTCGCTGAGGAGTGTGCGGCTCTGAGAGACAAGCGGCAGCCGGTGATCGTCGATGAGATCCAGAAACTGCCGGCGCTGCTCGACGAGGTTCACTCGCTCATGAGCCGGCGCGGGCTGCGGTTCATCCTCACCGGATCGAGCCCCCGGAAGCTCCTTCGCGGCGGTGGGAATCTTCTCGGTGGCCGAGCCGTCCGTCATGACCTCCTGCCGCTCACCTCGGCCGAGCTCCCCGACCTATCCCTCGACAAGGCTCTCAATCGGGGTCTGCTTCCCTCCCACTACCTCTCCGACCGCGCCTCGTCGCGGCTGGCGGCCTACGTTGGCGACTATCTTCGTGAGGAGGTGCTCGCCGAGGCACTCACCCGCAATCTGCCCGCGTTTCAGAGGTTCCTGGCGGCCGCTGCTCTATCCAACGGCCAGATCGTCAACGCCGCCACGATCTCCCGCGAGATCGGCATGGCCGCCAACACCGTTCGCGGCTATTTCGACATCCTCGTCGATACGCTGATCGCCACCTGGGTGCCGGCATGGACCAGGCGGACGAAGCGCCGCGTCATCCAGGCGCCGCGGTTCTGGTTCTTCGACGTGGGAATCGTGAACGAACTCGCCCGCCGCGGAACGCTCATGCCGGGCTCGACGGACTACGGTGCGGCCTTCGAGCACTTCATCTTCATGGAACTGCGGGCGCACGCAACCTACTCGCCTCGCGACATCGGGCTACCCGTGAGCTACTGGCGGACGGCCTCAGGGATCGAGGTGGACTTTATCCTCGGCAACGCCGAGGTGGCGGTGGAAGTGAAGTCGACCGATCGCCCTGCAAGTGACCACCTTAAGGGCCTGCGGGCCTGGCAGGAGGAGCATCCACGGAGCCGGTGCATCCTTGTCTGCCGTGCGCCCAGAGCCCGCCGTGCCGAGCCGGGCATCGAGATCCTCCCCTGGCGCGAGTTTCTCGGCAGCCTTTGGCGGAACGAGATCCGCGCCGGCTGATGGCCTGTTGGTTGTCGGCATGCCGTCTCTTCCGTCAGCCATCGGGATGGGCCCGCTCGACTCGAGCGGTCGCAAGCGGATGCCAGGCCGTGAGGTGGCCCCCGAGTGTTCGACGGTCGGGGCCCGAGTTTAAGGTGTCGCGCCACTGGGTGGTGGCCCGCGCGGAACGGGGTGTAGCTGCTGAACCGACACGGGAAGTAAACCCGATCGTGGATTCCGCAGGTTGAAAACCTGCGGCCACTTCGGCAGACATGCGGCCGCTTTTGACACGGAGCGGAGTTGTCCCCAAAGCTCCAGAAACGCCGCCGCGGGCGGCACCCCTGTGGATGCCGCCCGCGGTTGAGCGCTTGCGCCACGTTCTTCCTGTCCCCGCGTCTTGCGTCCCGGGGCCGAGTGTCGCCCGGCCAGGCGTCGTTCGCGGTCAGGTTTACCCAGATTTGGTGGCTGTCACCTTTTTCCC
>JBBAVQ010000260.1:1831-4450 GCA_040397625.1 Pirellulales bacterium
CGGTGGCTGAGCACGGCGGCGCGAAAAAGGAACGCGTCGGTCGCCTCAGGCGGTGTGGTCGGTCCCAACTCGTCTTGTGCCTTCCGGGACCTAGTGCCGGTCAGCCCCAGGTGCCTGCTGGAAGGGCCGCGCGCCTCGTCGCTGAGATCGCGAGGGCTGAGTGGCGTCAGTCCCGGCCGCGGTGCCGCCACGCCTTGCCGCCCTGGCGACTGGCATGAGAGGATGCTGTGATGACCGCAAGTTCTTCTCCGTCTCCGCTCGCGTTGGCCGGCGGTGGAGGCGCCACGCCGACCGGGCCGGTGCCGGCGCTCTCGGGGCTCCTCACCGGGCTCGTGATCGCGTTTGCGGCCGCAACCTCGGGCCCGGTGTCGGCTGCCGATCTGGAATCGCAGCAACTGATCACGCGGATCGCGATGGGCTCCTGCGTTCGTCAGGACAGGCCGCAGCCGATCTGGGAAGCGGTGGCCCGCTACCGTCCCGACGTGTTTCTGATGCTCGGCGACAATATCTACGGCGATACGGAAGACATGGGAGTCCTCCGGCGGAAGTACGCCCTCCTCGCGGCCAACGAGGGCTTCGCCGCCTTGAGGCGCGCCGTTCCGATCATCGCGGTCTGGGACGACCACGATTTCGGTGCCGACGACGCGGGAAGTGAATACCCAATGCGGCGAGGGTCGCAGCAGGTGTTCCTTGATTTCTTCGGCGTACCGGCCGATGCGCCGCTGCGCAGGCAGGAGGGCATCTACCGTGCGGTCGTCGCGGGCCCCCCCGGCCGTCGAGTGCAGTTCATCTGCCTCGACACGCGCTACCATCGGTCTCCGCCGGCAACGCTCCCCGCGGACGAGCGAAAGCTGCGCGGCGGTCGATATCGCCCAACCGACGACCCTTCGGCCACCGTGCTCGGTGCGGAGCAGATGGCATGGCTCCGACGAGTGTTCGAAGAGCCCGCCGAGGTGCGGATCGTGCTCTCGAGCATCCAGTTCGTCTTCACGGGACACCACTGGGAGCATTGGGGCAACTATCCCGTCGAGCGGTCTCGCATCCTCAAACTCATCCGCGACTCCGGAGCACGCGGCGTGATTTTCGTGAGCGGTGACCGGCATGCTGCGGAGATCAGTCGGCTTCCGGCCGGACCGGATGCCGTCGCCTATCCGCTCTACGATCTCACCGCGAGCAGCCTCAATCAGGCCATGCCCGCCGGGACGAGCCGTGACTCAAACCCCCTGCGGCTCGGGCCGCACCAGCGGGGCGTGAACTTCGGCACGATCGACATCGAGTGGTCGGATGAGGAGGGAGGTGAGTCAGCGGGCGTGAGCCTGACGCTGGCGATCCGCGATGTGGCGGGCGGCATTGTGCATGCGGAACACGTGTCGCTCGCAGACCTCACGCCGGCGGCCGGGGTGCCGTGATCCCGCCGTGTCGACCCCGCGTGCCTGCCAAAAGTAAGCCTCGCCCATGCGACTCCCCACACCACATGCCGCGTTTCTCGGTGGGGTCTGGCCGGCCGTGCCGCAGACGCAGGCAGCCGCCCTGCTCGCCGTCACCGAGCAACTTTCCCGCTCGCAGTATCTCTCCGAGGAGGCGCTCGCCGCCGCCCGGCGGCCGCAGGTCGAGGCCCTGATCGATCATGCGGTCGACCAGATCCCCTTTTGGCGGGAGCGGGTTGCCGCCGCGGGCCTCGATCCGGAGTCGCGGCGGCGGAACGCGCCCGATGCGGCGGAATGGAACAGGCGCTGGGGGTCGCTGCCGATCCTCACGCGGGCCGATGTCCAGTCGCTGGGAACCGCACTCCATGCCCGCCAGCTGCCGGCCGGTCATGGGGGCGTCGGAGAGATCCTGACCTCCGGATCCTCCGGGCGACCCGTGCGGATCATCCGCAGCACGCTCGACTACTTCTATTGGCAGGCCTTTCAACTCCGCGAGCACATCTGGCGGGGCCGCGACCTGTCGGGGAGTTTTCTGTCGATTCTCCGCAACGAACAGCGGACCGTGCTCGATGACACCGTCCAGCTGCAGCGAAACAACGACTGGGGGGCACCGGTCGCCACGGTCTGGCCCACGGGCCCGAGCTATCTGCTCGACTACCGCGCACCCATCTCCGCCCTGATTGAGACGCTGCGCGAGGTCGCTCCGGACTATGTCTGCACGTTTCCCTCGTTACTGTTGGAGATCCTGCGACGCGCGCGACAGGAAAGGATCCCGCTCCCGGCCCTGAAGGAAGCCGTGGTGGTGGGCGAGGCGAGTCCACCCGAACTCTCCGCACTCTGCCGCGAGGTCTGGAACGCCCCGCTCTCGAGCACCTACACCGCCGGCGAGGTGGGCGCCATCGCGTATCAGTGTCTGGAGGAGGGCCGCTGGCACGTCCAGTCGGAGAAATCGATCGTCGAGGTGCTCGACGCCGCCGGCCGGCCGTGCGCCGCCGGCGAGACAGGAAGCGTGGTCCTCACGCCCCTGCACAACTTCGCCATGCCGCTCCTACGGTATGAGATCGGCGATCTCGCCACGGTGGGCGGCGGCCGCTGCGGATGCGGCCGCCTGCTGCCGGTGTTGGATGCCATCCCCGGCCGGGCTCGTGACCTCCTCATGCTGCCGTCAGGCGACCTCCGTCCGCCCTACTAC
>JBBAVQ010000261.1:0-4440 GCA_040397625.1 Pirellulales bacterium
CGCCGGAATAAAGCTGGATGAACCGCACGCCCCGCTCCACGAGCCGGCGGGCGAGTAGGCAGCGCCGGCCAAAATCGGCCGTTCGCGGGTTGTTGAGGCCGTAGAGCTTCTGTGTTTCCTCGGTCTCGCGTGCCAGGTCCACCGCCTCCGGCGCGTGCTCCTGCATCTTCCAGGCAAGTTCGTAGGAGGCAATTCGGGCGGCGAGCTCGCTGTTGTCGCCGCGGGGCAGCAGGTGGGCCGTGTTGGATTCGCGGAGGGCATCGAGCATCGCACGCTGGGCCTCCAGCGGCATGTCGTCGGGGGGCGCGAGGTCGAGGATCGGCGGCCCCTTGCTCCGCAGCAGCGTGCCCTGATAGGTGGCCGGCATGTAGCCGCTGGCCCAGTTCTTCGCGCCCGAGATCGGCCCGCCGGTCGGGTCGAGCATCACCACGAAGCCGGGGAGATTTTCGTTCACGCTGCCGAGGCCGTAGTTGACCCACGAGCCCAGGCAGGGCGCGCCCGACTGGATCTTGCCGGAGTTCATCTGCAGCATCGCCGAGCCGTGGATCGGCGAGTCGGCCGTCATCGAGTGGAGAAAGGCGATGTCGTCGACATGCGTGGCGATGTGCGGGAACAGGTCGCTCACCCACTTGCCGCACTCTCCGTACTGCTGGAACTTCCACTTCGGCCCCACGACGCGGCCCTGACTCTTCTCCCCGCCGCGGCCCTTCGTCTTCACCTCGATCGTCTTGCCATCAAGCGGATAGAGCGCGGGCTTGTAGTCGAAGGTGTCTACATGGCTGGGGCCGCCGTACATGAACAGGAAAATCACGCTCTTCGCCTTGGGGGCAAAGTGGGGTGGCTTGGCGGCAAGCGGATTGACGTAGGCCGCCAGGCCGTCGGCGGCCCGCGTCTGCCGCGAGAAAAAACCCTGGTCGAGAAGGCCGGAGAGCGCGAGCCCCGTGAACGACGCCCCCGCCTCCCAGAAAAACTCCCGCCGCGTGCGACGGCAGAACGCTCCCGCGCGGTGCTCGTGGTTGGTTTCCATGGCTCGGTCTCCCGCTCAGTCCAGGTAGGCGAACTCGTTGAGATTCAACACCATGACACAATACAGCTCCAGCGCCCGGCTCGGCCCGACACCGTCCTGGCCCTCGAGCTTCTCGACCAGGGCCACGCCCTGGGCCACCTCGTCGTCGGACGCCGTCCGCGTGAGGGCAATCTCGAGCGCCCGTCGCACCTCGGCGGCGGTGTCGGCACCGTCGGGCCCCCCCACCTCCCGCCGCACACGCTCGGCGAACAGCCGCGCCTGCCGCTGCACGAAGTCGCCGTTCATCATGCCCAGCGCCTGCGTCGGCTGCGTGGTGGTGAACCGCACGGGGCAGCTCGTGTCGGTGTCGGCCATGTCGAAGTCGGCAAGGATCGGAGTGATCAGCGACCGCTTCACGTGGATGTAGATGCTGCGGCGGGCCTGCTCTTCCGGAGACGAGTTTCCCCAGCCGCTCCCCGGCCGCGACTGGCCGGCCATCACCGCCTTGGGAATTTCTGGATACATGCCGGGGCCATACATCTTCGGGTTGAAGCCGCCGCTGGCCACGTGGATCGAGTCGCGAAGCTCCTCGGCGCTGAGTCGCCGCATGTCGAACCGCCAGAGCGCGTCGTTGAGCGGGTCCCTCGCCAGCGCGGTGGCCGTGCCGGCGCTCGACGCCCGGTAGGCCTCCGACATCAGGATCGTCTTGTGGAGGGGCTTCAGCCGCCAGTTGCCGGCGACGAGTTCGCTGGCCAGCCAGTCGAGGAGTTCCGGGTGCGTGGGCGGATCGCCCATCAGGCCGAAGTTGCTCGCGGTCTTGACGATGCCCCGACCGAAGTGGTGCTGCCAGATGCGGTTGGCGAGCACGCGGGCCGGCAGGGGGTTTTTCGGCGAGGCGATCCAGGCAGCCAGCGCCGTGCGGCGGCCGGTTGACGCCACGCCGCTCGCGGGCTGCACGATCACCGGCTCCTGCGGCCTGAGGATCGCCGGGAACGCGGGCACGACCCTGAGTTCCGGCTTGGGCTCGGCATGCGGATTGCCCCGCGGGAAGACGAACGTGTCAGGGGCCTGCGTGCCGCTCTCGGTGACAACGAGCGCCTGCTCGACCGGCACGTTCTCTTGCTTCAGCTTCTTGAGGGCCGCGACCTTCTCGTCGTAGTCGCGCTTCCCGTTGGCGCCGAGGATTCGCTCGCCGTGATCCCGGATCGCATCGACCAGCTCGGCCCGCTTGCGGTAGCCCTTGCCGGCCGAGAGCAGCCGTGGCTCAAACCCCGGGCCCGACCACGTGACCGTGAGCCCCTTGCCGTGGAGCCACTGGAAGTAGTCGAGCCGGATTGGGAGGCGGCCCGCCTTGAGGGAAACCGTCGCCGTGCGGGGATCGCCCGTGCCGTGGACACCGTCGTATTCGACCGCCAGCGTGCCGTCGATCGTGAGCCGCGACCCGTCGTCGGAGTCGAGCACGAAGGTGTAGTCGCCGTCGGCGGGCACCTTGAGGAAGCCCGTGAACACGTAGCCGAAACTGTCGGGCCGCAGCGAGGGGGCCACGGCGATGTCGAAGCGACTGCCCGGCACCGCCCCGACGTCTTCGGGCTTGAGTTCGTCGAAGGCAGGCAGGCTCGTCCACGTGTCGCGGTAGAACCGGAACTGCAGGTCGTCGAGGTCGTCGCTGATGGCGGCGTCATCCGTCTCCCGGTCGCGGGCCACGCGAAACTGGTTCTCGATTTCGGTGACTGCTTTCTGGGCGGCATCGCGACGGCGGTTCAGGTCGGCGAGCTTCCGTTTGTAGTCGGCGCTTGCTCGGTCGTCGGCGAAGAGCTTCCGCTCGATGGTCTCCCCGTCGTTGGCCATCGGCGTGACGTTCTGGAAGAAGGCGAGCAGGCTGTAGTAGTCCTTCTGCGGGATCGGGTCGATCTTGTGGTCGTGGCAGCGGGCGCAGTTGATCGTCAGGCCGAGGAACGTCTGGCCGGTCGTGGAGACGAGGTCGTCGAGCCAGTCGTACCGCGCCTGGAGGCGGTCGGCCGGCTCGTCGTCCCAGAGCCCGAGCCGGTAGTAGCCGGTGGCGATCAGGTCGTCGGGTGAAGGCGACGGCAGCTCGTCGCCGGCGAGTTGCTCGGTCACGAAGCGGTCATAGGGCTTGTCGTCGTTGAGCGAGCGGATGACGTAGTCGCGATACCGCCAGGCGTGCGGCTTGTCGCCGTCGCGCTCGAAGGAGTTGGTGTCGGCGTAGCGGACGAGGTCGAGCCAGTGGCGGGCCCACTTCTCGCCGTAGTGCGGAGACGCGAGCAGCCGATCCACCACCTTCTCCCAGGCCTGCGGCGAGTCGTCGGCGAGGAAGTCGCGGATCTCCTGCTCGGTCGGTGGCAGGCCGGTCACGCCGTAGGTCGCCCGTCGCAGGAGCGTGCGCTTGTCGGCCTGGGATGGAGCGGGCAGCCCACGACGAGCGAGCGCGTCGCGGACGAAGGCGTCGATCGGGTTGGTCGCGGCCGCTGCTGACGGCGGCTCGGGCCGCACGACGGGCCGGAAGGCCCAGTGCTCACGAAACTCGGCTCCCTCGGTGATCCAGCGGCGGATGGCATCGATCTGCGGCGCCGTGAGACGGGAGCCTTCGGGGGGCATCCGCAGATCGGGATCGTCGGACGTGATCCGAGCGAGGATCTCGCTGGCGGCGGTGTCGCTGGGCACGATCGCCCGCGCGCCGCTGTCGAGCTCGCGTGTGGCGGTTGGAGCATCGTCGAGCCGGAGGCCGCCTTCCTGCGTGTCGGGGCCGTGGCAGGAATAGCACCGCTTGGCAAGCAGCGGCTGGATGTCGCGGGAGAAGTCGACCGGCTCGGCGCGGCCGATGCTGGGCGAAACTGCGGCGGCCATGGCGAGGCCGATGACAGCGACGGCAGCCCGCAAGGCCGGTCGGTTGCAAAACTCTCGTGCTGACAGCACGCCCGCAGGTCGCATGAAGGTCACCGCGCTGACGATGCCACCGATCGAGCCTCGGCTTGATCCTAAAACCCGTTTACAAACCGTCGCCTTAGACTAGTCTACTCAGTCTCCAAGAGGAGTTCGCATGTCCGGTTCCGCGATTACACCCTTCTCGCTCGTCGGCCGCGTGGCGCTCGTGACCGGTTCGTCCACCGGCCTGGGCAAGGCCACGGCCCGCTGCCTCGGCCGGGCCGGGGCGAAGGTGGCGGTGAACTACGCCAACTCGGCCAGCCGCGGCGAGGCGGCGCTCGCCGAACTGCGGGCGGAGGGAATCGAGGCCGAGATCTTCCGGGGCGATGTCACACGCGAGGCCGAGATCGATCGCATGATCACGGCGATCGAAGGATCACTCGGGCCGGTCGATATCGCGGTGGTGAACGCCACGCCCGCGCAGCCGCTGAAGCCGATCGAGGACTACGACTGGGACTTCTACCAGCAGATGCTCGACTTCTTCGTGAAGA
>JBBAVQ010000262.1:0-4407 GCA_040397625.1 Pirellulales bacterium
AGCGAAGTCAGCATCGAGCGAGCGAAGGCCTGGAGGGCCGTAGCGAGTGTCCGGCGATCGGCACGGGCAGCCCCGAGCCTGGCGAACGCTTCCAGATTCAGTGCGACCCGCGTCAGCCCTCCTACCGGCCCGCCTTCAGCCGCTCGACCTCCGCCTCGAGCTTCTTGATCCGCTCGTCCATCTCCTGAAACTTTTTCCTGGCCTGCTCCATCCTTTCGTGAGCCTCGGCCATCCGCTTGCGGCCCTCTTCCATCATCGTCCGCATCCGCTCCTGCACCTCTGGCGGCATCGCGGCCAGCGGCGGCCTCGATCGCTCGCCACGGCCGGATTCAGCGGGCCGTGGTGACCACGGGTTGCTCATCCGGTGCCCGCTGTCGAGTTTCTGCTCGATCCGCTCGAGGCGATCGATGATCTCGCTCACCCGTCCCATCGCGTCGGCCCGCGTTCGCTGCATGTGCTCCATTCGCATGTGGGGCGGAAGGCCGCCGGGACCACGAAAAGCAGGACCGCGCGTGCCAGGGCCATGTGAACTGGGACCATGACCACCAGGCCCCTTGCCCGAACTCATCCCGCGACGACCACGACCATCCCACTCGGGCCGCTCGCCACCACGGCCATGGCCGCCATGGGCTTCCTCGTCGTCCTCATCTTCGTCTTCGTCATCCTCATCTTCGTCTTCGTCTTCGTTGTGCTGCTCGGCCTCGGCACCATCCTCAGCGACCAGCGCCACCACGCCCATCCACGACGCGATGGCCCGCTGGAACGGCGTGGGAGCCAGTTCCGTGGCGAGCACCGGCCCCATGCAGACCATCAGGAGCAGGACCATGGCGCACACGATGAACGGAACAAGCCGGATGCGACGATTCATGAAAACGTCCTCGGAAAAGAGCGGAAAAGTCCCACGGCCTGCGGTAGGCCCGCAGCCGACAGTATTCTGCCGTTCCCCTATGAACGCCCCACCGCCCGAAAAGTTTCGCGACCCAAGCCTCGTTGATTTCGGAGGCAACGCGGCAGGAGAAGGCCGCCGACTGGAGCGGCTCGGGGGCGTGCTCGTAGACAGGCCGCTCCCGCAGACGGATGACCGCCGCCGCCTTCCCGGGCTCTGGCAAGACGCGGCTGCGATCTACCGAGCCAGCCCTGCGGCCACAGGCAGTGACAGCCCGGCGGGTGGCACGTGGGAGTTCCCGGGAGCCATCCCCGAACCATGGCATGTCACGGTGCCGGTGGGCGACGCGTCGCTCGCTCTCGAGGTCCACCCCGCCCCATCCGGCCAGGTTGGCGTGTTCCTGGAGCAGGTCGGTCAGTGGCGGTGGCTCCACGACACGGCGCGGCCTGGCATGCCGATCCTCTCCCTCTTCGCCCACTCGGGGGCCGCGAGCCTCGCCGCCGCGGCTGCCGGCGCCGAGGTGGTGCACGTCGATGCCTCGCGGCAGTCGGTATCTCTCGCCCGCCGCAACGCAGCCGCCTCCGGCCTCGACCAGCGGCCGATCTCCTGGATCTGCGAAGACGCGGCCACCTTCGTGACCCGCTGCCTCCGCCGCGGCCGGAAGTTCGCCGGTGTCGTGCTCGATCCGCCGTCGTGGGGCCACGGTCCCAAGGGGCAGCCCTTTTCCATCGACCGCCACCTGGTCGGCCTCGTCTCCGACATCGCCCGGCTGCTCGATCCAGCCGCACCAGGCCCGGTGCTCCTCACGTGCCATTCGCCCGGCTGGCATCCGCCGCGGCTGCGGGAGACACTGATGCACGCGTTCGCCGAAGCCGATCTTCCGCCGGCTGGGCGAATCGAGTCTGGTTCCCTCGACCTCCGCGACGAGTCGGGACGCACGCTCACTCTCGGCGGCTTCGCCCGCCGCCATCCCTCCCCATGAACGCCCCCGAAATCATCACGAGCCCCGCCAACCCGCGGATCAAGCAGGCTGCGACGCTTCGCGACGCCGACGCGCGGCGTTCGACGGGCCTCACGCTCGTGGACGGTCGTCGCGAACTTGCGCGGGCGGCGGCATCCGGCGTGGAAATCGTCGAAGTATTCGTCGATGCCCAGCGACTCCACGATCCGGCAACGGCGGAGTTTGGCACGCCGCTCGCCGACTGGATCGCGACGCTCGCCGGCAAGGGCACGCGGATTGCGACCGTGTCGGAGAAGGCCTTCGAACGGGTCGCGTTCGGCGGCCGCAACGAGGGCGTGGTGGGCGTGGTGCGATTCTCCGCCCGGCCGCTTGCCAGCGTCGGCATGGCCGCCGACCGGCCCGTGTTCGTGATCGAGGGGGTCGAAAAACCGGGCAACCTCGGCGCGATCCTCCGCACGGCCGACGCCGCGGGCCTCGGCGGCGTGATCGTCTGCGACGCCCGCACCGACGTCGCGAATCCGGCGGTGATCCGCGCAAGCCTGGGCACCGTGTTCTCGATGCCGCTGGCCACCTCGTCGGCGGCGGAGGCGATCGACTGGTGCCGTCGCGAGAGTCGCCTGGTGGTCGCGGCCACGCCCGAGGGCACGCGGCTCTGGCACGAGGCTGATCTCCGTGGCACAGCAGCGATCGTGCTCGGCAGCGAGGCCCACGGCCTCTCGTCTTCGTGGTCGGCGGCAGCGGCCAGCGGCACGATTCGCATGGAGAGCGTGCGGCTGCCGATGCATGGAATCGCCGACAGCCTCAACCTCTCGGCGACGGCTGCCGTGCTTGCCTACGAGGCAGTCCGCCAGCGGGAGTCGCGGTGATGGCCGACGACGACCGCTTCGCCGATCTCGCCCGCACCTGCGAGTCGTCTGGCAGCGACGCGATGCTCGATGCGCTCGCCGCGTCGCTTGCCGTCCGGAGACGCTGGCACGCCCTTTTCGACGCCCGGATCATCCAGGCGCGGGTTGCGATCGGGCTGTCTCCGGTCGGTACGCCGGGCGACATCCCTCCGCATCTCCGCGACGCCTTCGACGTGCGGTCGCTGGCCGCCTGCCGCGAGGCGGGCTGGCCGCTGCTCGAGGAGGGGCAGATCGCGGCCGGCTGGATGTATCTCCGCGCAGCGGCCGAGCCCGCGGAAGTGGCGGCGCGGCTGGCGATCCTCGCACGGCCGCGGCTGGCGACGGCCCACACCAACGAGGAGGCCGACCGCGTGCTCCAGGAGACGCTCGGCGTCGTCCTCTGGGACGCGGCCGACCCGGCCCTTGGCATCGAGATCATGCTGGCGACGCAGGGCACCTGCAACGCGATCACGACCTACGAGCAGGCGGTGTCGCGCTTGCCGGCCGCGCGGCAACAGCCGGCCGCCGCCGTGCTCGTGGCTCACCTCCACAACGACGTGGTGATGAATCTCCTTCGCGACCTCGAGGCCCGAGGAGTCGCCGCGCCCCGCCCTACCACGATTCCATCCCTCCTCGACGCCTTTGGCACCAGCGAGATCGGCCTGCACGTGGACATCTCGCACCTGCAGTCGGTGCTCAGGATCGCAAGGCTCTGCGACGACGAACCGACAATCCGCCGCGCGTGGGAACTCGCCAGCTACGCCTGTCAACTGCCGGCCGACCTCGTCTATCCCGGCGAGCCTCCCTTCGAGAACGTGGGCGAGGCGTCGCGGCTGTTCTACGGCAGCCAGCTCGGGATCGACGTCGACCGCGCTATCCGCTTCTTCCGCACGGCGGCGGCAACCGCCGAACCCGAGGCGGGCTCGCTCCCGCACGACATTCTCGTGCTCCTGCTCGCCCGGCTCTGCCGGCCTGCGGAAGCCTTGCACGCAGCCATCTCGCGGCCACGCGACGACCGTGGTATGCCGAGTCCGCTGCAGGCCGCGGCGGCGCTGCCTTCGCTCGTCGATCTTGCCGCAGCGTCGGGCGAGTGGGAGTTCCTCCGTCGCGCGTGCCGCGACCGCGGCGACGAGATCACGTTCGCGGCCACGCTCGTGGCGGAGCGTCAGAAGATCCAGGGAAACTGCGGCCCGCAGGGATTGCAGGTTCCGCACGGAGCCGATCGGTAGCCGACATCCTGCCCGCTCTGAAAGCCCCGGCCCGGCGGCAGCTGCCAGGGAGCCAGTTTCTCCGGCATCTGCCGGGTGCCGTTGCATCCCTTCCACCGCGCACAGGCGTCGCACGGATCGGGCGCCCAGCACTCCTCGTGCTTCGCACCGCAATACCGCGGACCGCAGCCGGTGTCGCCGTAGGGCGTTTCGTTGCCCGCGGCCGTTCTCTTGCAGTGACTGCACTTCCCGCACGGCTCGCCGGCCTGGGCCACGGAGAGCAACGACACGATCGCGAAACCATAGATGATGCGCTTCATGCCAGATGTATCGGTCGCAGTGATCCCAACGGCCGCGGTCGCTGACACCACCGCTCACAGTCACGCGCAGTTTGCCCCACTTGCCACCCCGTAGCACAGGTTTTCAACCTGTGTGTCTTCACGTTTACCTTGGACTCGCATGTGATTC